>CADBNY010000138.1 GCA_902796215.1 uncultured Erysipelotrichaceae bacterium
AAAGTCCTTATATGTCAATAAAAAAACTTTGCACCTACTTTTAATTTTTATTATTATTTTCTTATTATTTTTAGTGTCTTATCCATTTTCTTCAAGCAATAATTATTTAGTTCAGCATCACTATAATTTAATAACTTTGATAATGCAATTAAATAAGATAATATTTTAAGTAGTTTTTCTTTTTCTAAATTCATTGTTACTGATGATGCAATTTTGTAAGTTTCAATAAATAGTTTAACCATATCTTTTTCTTCTATATCTTGTATTTTGATTTCATCAATATTTGCTAAATCACAAAAGCATAGGGTTATCATTAAGCAATCTGCAAATTCTGGAATTGTTATATCAGGACTACTTTGTTTTTCATTTTTCAATATTTGAAACATTTTGTTTCATACGCAAATTCGCTCAACTCGCATAACAATTCTAGTACTTATTTATTAAATATTTCTTCGCCTTCATAGTTATATTTTTCTCTAAAATATGCATTTATTATTTTTTCTTTTTTATATATTCCGCTTAAATACATAGTATATCTTTCCTTCAATTAATAATCATTCATTTGTTATGTGTTATAACATAATTTTTATTGTTTGTTTTATTTGTTATAAAAAGATTTAAATATTTAAAATAAACATCTCAATTAAGTGATTGGCATCTATGTCACTTGTTTTCAATTGTAAATCTATTTTGCTTAATTCTTGCATAAGAAGTAGCAATTCTTCTTCGGAATAGAGATTTGTTAGTTCTTTTGTCTTTTTTATTCTAAACTCTTTTTCTTCTAGGGTATCTGCTATTTCTTTATTATTCATTTTTCTTTTTTCTAGTAGTTTTACTTGATAAATAATTCTTATTTGACTGGCAAGTAAACCAATAATACCAAATGGTTCTATATTATAAGAAATAAGTTCTCTATATTTTTTTAATGCATCTTTTTTGTCTTTATTTGCTAAACTTTTAGAAAATGCAAAAACTAAGTCTTTTGAATCTCCTAGTTTTTTAATTACTAGTTCTTTTATATCTTCTTTTGTAATTTCTTTTGTTTCTATTTTGTAGTTTTTTAGTTTTTCACATTCTTGAGATATTTTTGTAATATCATCTAGACAATATTCTTTTAAAAGGGAAATGGTACTAGAATCTATTTTATATCCTTTTAATGCTTCTTTTATATAACTTGTTGAATCTAAAAGAATTTGTTTATAATTACAGAGCTTTTTTAAATTTTTTGTTACTTTACTAGTATTATTTAATTTCTTTGCTTCAATGATTAGTAAATTATCTGGATTTGAATTTTCTAAATATTTAAATAAGTGTTCATAGTCTTCTTTAAATTCATCATATTTTGTATTTTCAATATTTTGAATAATCACTACTTTTTTATTGCTTAGGAATCCATATGTATCTAAATCTTCTAGAACTTGATCTAGTGTATTTTCTTCTAAATCATAAAAACTAATTGTTGCATCCTTGAAATTGTTTTCTTTTATAAGATTTTCCCTTTCCTTTTGAAGGGAAAGGAAATCTGTACATTCTAATAAATAATTATTCATGTTGTTTTATTACTTTCTTAATGTGAGAGATAATTTTATCTATATTTTCTGTTGTTTTTCCTCCACCTTGGGCAAATGTTTCGCTTCCTCCTCCATTTCCTTCTGAAGAGACTGCAGCATCTTTTACAATTAATCCGGCATGAACAAATGAATTACTTTTTGCAATAAAGTTAACACTATTATCATCTTTTTTATTAATAAAGAAAATAAAACCATTTTCCATTTCATTTATTATTGAATCAGCTATACTTTTTAATAGATTATTATCTTTATCATAAACTTCCATAATAAGAGTTTCTACTCCATTAATTGTTTTAATATTTTCTCTGTAAATATCTAAGTTTTGTAAGACAGCTTTTTCTTTTATTTCATAGTATTTCTTTTCTAATACTTTTACTTCGTGATGAACATATTGAAGTTCATTTCTATTTAGCATGATATCTTTATAAGATGTTGGTTTGTCATTATTAATATCAACATCAAATTCTAAGTTTATACCACTATTTTTAGCTTTGTCTAAGATTTCTCGTGCTTTTAATAGTAATTTTATTTTTTCATCATTATATGGTTTTATTGTCTCATACATTGTAGGTTCTATTCTGTCTTTTGTTACGGCTTCAATTCTATAGATATTACTTCCTTTTGATTCACAATTATAGATAGCCAAAGAACCAATTTCTTTCGTATTTGTTGCATGAGTTCCTCCACATAATTCGATAGACTTTCCTATTTTAACAACTCGTACTTTTTCTCCATACTTTTCACTAAATAAGGCCATTGCTCCCAATTTTTTAGCTTTATCTAATGGTAAAATTTCAGTAGAAACAATTAAGTTTTCTTTTATCATGTCATTGGCAAACTTTTCTACTTCTAAAATATTTTCTTCTGTCATTTTACCAGAATATGTGAAGTCAAAACGTAGTCTTTCATTATCAACATAGCTTCCTGCTTGATGAATGTTTTTAGATACTACTTGTTGTAAGGAATATTGAATAATGTGAACACTAGAATGATTTGCTTCTATTCGTTTTCTTCTTTCTTTATCAATAACTAATTCACAAGTATCCCCTACTTTAATTTTTCCATCTAATAAACGAACTTTATGAATATGTTGACCATTTGGAGCTTTAAAAACATCTACTACACGTGCTTTGAAATTATCTCCAATAATCATACCTGTATCGCTAACTTGTCCTCCACTTTCAGCATAGAAACAAGTGCGTTTAGTCGCAATATAGGTATCATGATCAATTGATTCTACTTGTTTATCTTGAGAAAATATTGCTAATACACTACTACGTAGACGATAGATTCCATATACAAATTCACTTTCGTCTTTAAAATCTAATAATACTTTCTTTTGGCTTGCCATAGAAGCAGTTGTTTTAGCATTTTTCTTAGCTAATTCTTTTTGTGCGTTCATATATTTATTAAATTCTTCACGAGATACCTTGTATCCTAATTCGTCTAGGTATTCTTCAGTGAGTTCAAATGGAAAACCATATGTGTCATATAGTTTAAATGCTTCTTCTCCACTAATATATCCATCTTTTGATTGAGATACTAATTCTTTTAGTCTTTTTTCTCCAGCTTCTAATGTTTTTAAGAATAATTTTTCTTCTTCCATTACTTTTACTTCTACTTCTGCTCTTTTTTCTAAAAGATATGGATAAGCATCTTTCATTACATCTATAACATCTGAAACAATTTTATACATAAATGGGCATTCTAGACCGATTGCTTTTCCAAAACGAACACTTCGTCTTAAAAGTCTTCGTAATACGTATCCTCTTCCAACGTTTTCGAAGCAAGCTCCATCTGATAATGCAAAAGTTATTGCTCGAATGTGATCAGCTATAATTTTAAATTCTTTTTGACCTTTATAATCCATTGGTGAAAGTTCTTCTATATGTTTAATAATAGGCTTAAATAAATCCGTTTCAAAGTTGCTATCTACATTTTGGAAGATACAGCACCATCTTTCAAGACCAGCTCCAGTATCAATATTTTTACTTGGAAGTTCTTTATAATCTTTACGGTCTATGCCTTCTTTTGAATTGAATTGTGAGAAAACGTTATTCCAAATTTCAACAAATCTTTCTTGTTCTTCATCATTATGAAATTTTTCTAGGGCATCTCCGTCTGGATCATACTTTTCACCACGATCAAAGAATATTTCTGAGTCTGGCCCACAAGGCCCTTCCCCTATTTCCCAGAAATTCCCTTCTAATGGGACAATATGTTCTTTTTGTAATCCTACTTCAAGCCATCTTTCTTTTGCTCTTTCGTCATCTGCATAAACTGTTACATATAACAGCTCTTTTGGAATATCAAAATATTCTTTTGATGTTAGCAATTCAAAGGCAAACTCTATTGCTTCATCTTTGAAGTAATCCCCAATACTGAAGTTTCCCATCATTTCAAAAAATGTTTGATGTCTTTTTGTGATTCCTACATTTTCAATATCATTGGTACGAATACATTTTTGAATATTAACAATTCTTCTACTATCTGGAACTTCGCTTCCATCAAAATATTTTTTTAAGGGAGCAACTCCTGCGTTAATCCATAATAAACTATCATCATTGATTGGAACTAATGGTGCACTGTCATAAATTTTGTGACCATTCTTGGTAAAAAAACGAAACCACATATTTCGGATTTCGTCATGACTCATATATTTCATAAACTACACCTCTTCTAATATTTGTTTTAATTGATTGATTGAATTGTCTACGGTTCCATTATTCAATATATAATAATCGGCATATGCAATTGGGCCGCCTTTATAGAGATTTTCGATTTCTGATATATCTCGGTATTGAATTGCTTCTAAATCAAATGGTCTTTCTGGTCGATTGGCAACTCTTTCGTAACGTAATTTTTTATCTGTAACGACACAGATTAGTTTTAAAGTAGGAAACTTTTCTATTAAGTATTTATATTCATACCAGGAATATAAACCATCTATGACAACATTTCCCTTTTCTAATTCTTTTTTTATGTCTTTTTCCATGAATTTTGCATAGCATTCTGGACCATGTTCTTTTCTTAATTTTTCGCGGAATTCTTTTTCTGATTTTCCATCTTTTGTTCTTTCTACTCCTGCTTCTTCCATTAATTTGTAGGTAATTCCCCCCATGTATAATTTTTTCCAATTGGAATTTTCTAAATATTCTGTGATAACACTTTTTCCAGTACCACTCATTCCTACAACAGCAATTAATTTATTCATAATTAACCTCCATAATTTTCTTCATTTCTTACTACTTCTAGTGCTGCGTTTTTTAAATCAGCTAAGGATCTATTTTCAATAACGTAATCAAACTTATCATAATGAATTATCTCTTTTTCTGTGATATGGTTAGCTTCTTCTTGGGTTAACTCAGCATCGTAATTTTTTCTTTCTAATTTGATTGTTACAACATTTTCATTGCTATATTTGTTTTTTATTCCTTCAAATTCTCGAATTAATCTGGCATCTACAATAATAAATGTATCAAAAAAATTGGAAAGAATTTCAATATCCTCATAAAGTCTTCTTAAAAGAAAATCTTTTTTTCCCATTTTTTCAGAAATAATTTCAATTCCCATTTTTTGCAAAAATTCCCTTGGCTTTTTATCTTCACGTCCATCCCAATCGAAATAGTTTCTAGCAAATTCATAAAGTGGTTCAGTAATATGCATTACACATGGTTTATATCCATAATCTTTTAATTCTTCTCTTAGATATTCACCAAATGTATTTTTACCTGTTTTTGCTAATCCCCCGATTACAAATACTTTCATATAAATCCTCCTCTATAGAAAAAGATGATACCTAAGGAGTGCAAAAAGCACGGTACCATCCTTTTATAACTTACTTTGAATAACGGTCTCCCGATTAAACTCCTTGAGCAGCTTCCTAAAAGTATTATCATTCTTTTCACCCACCAGAATGTCTCTAAAATAAGTTCTTTCAGTACTCATCTCAAATCAACATTTATTAATTTATACTTCTTTATTTTAACAAATATTGATAATTTATTCAATCCTAAATTTTTATTTTTTATAGAACTTTTTCTTCCACTGGTTCTATTTTTATATTATCTTTTTTTTCTTTTAAAAAATCAATAATCTTTGTTTGCTCTGCAATAAATACCAGTATTACTTTTAGACAAGCAATACATGGGGTTGCGATAACTAGTCCAAAGATTCCAAAGAAATGTTCAAAAATTAGTAATCCTACGATAATTGTAACAGGATGTAATTTTAATGTATGTCCCATAATTAGTGGTTGATAAAAATTGTTTTCTAATAATTGAACGACTAAAATGGAAATAATAACACAAATTCCTGTTATCGGTGAAATTGTAAATCCAACAATTACAGCAGGAATTCCTCCAATATATGGCCCAAAATATGGAATAATATCGGTTACAGCACAGAACATTGCAAAAAGAATTGGTGCTTCCATGCCGGCAAGTGTTAAGCCAATACTTTGGGTTATAAAAACTAGTAACATTACCATTAAGACACCTTGTACATAATTTCTTAATGATGTATTAATTCGATGAATTAATTCTTGATATCCTTCTTTCCAAGCTACGGGAATTAATCTATAAATTGCAATATTAACTTTTTCAAAATCATATAATAAGTAAAATCCTATCATTAATCCTAAGACAAAGTTTAATCCTTTACTTATGATACTCTTTCCAAAAGCAAATAAGTATCTCGGCATATCCGAACCAACATGTATTCCATAATCTGTAATTATTGATGTTAATTCTTTTTTTATTCCTTCAACATCTATTATATGGTTAGTATCAATTTTTTGAATTATGTTTAGTATAAAATTACTAACACTTTCAAAAATGCTTGGAGCTGCAATTAGAAAATCTTTTAATTGGGAAACTAGTGCTGGTATTAATAGATATGATATTAGGAGTAAACCTCCAATGATTACAAGATATACTAAGAGACAGCTGATTAGTCGTGGTATTTTCTTATCTTGCATTCGTAATACTAATGGTTCAAAAAACCATGCTATTAAAAATCCAATGAAAACCGGTGAAATGACAACGATGAAATCCTTAATATATGTTAAAATGTTCCATTCTTTTATTAAATATGTTCCCAAAAGAATTAAACACATAATGGCCATAAAATAACCAATATTCATTAATTTTTTTCCTATTACTAAAATGTGGTTTAAACTTCCTATGTCTATTTCTTTATTTTTTTCCTTTAATTTGTGAAACATTTTGTTCTGTCAACTCCTTTAGATATATATTTTTTTTTACATTAATCCTCTTCTTATTAATTCTGGTATAACGTGGTCTCCTAATATACTCCCAACTTTTATGCCTTCTTTACTATAATTTTTATCTATCCAAATAGCTTCTTTGATTTCATTATTACATTTTATTTCACCTTCTATTTGAGCAATATAAGTTTGGACGTGTATTGGTTTATTTGAAAAAACAGCAATGTCATCATATCCTCCTAAAAATTCTGCATTTACTAATTTTACTGTTAACTCTTCAAACAATTCTCTTTTTAGTGTTTCAAAATCATTTTCTCCGTGTTTTCTTTTGCCTCCTGGAATTATACATTCTTCTCTGTTATTCTTTTTTCTTTGAACTAATATTTTTTTATCTTTTAATATTACTCCACCGACTTTATCAATCATATTTTTTCACCTCAGTCATGGACAATATGTTTTATGATTTTATTGTACCAAAATTTTATAAAAAATGCTCTAGTTTTTGAAAATATTTTTATTTTTTTAAATGTGAAAGTACGCTATAATAGTTCTAGGTGGGAATATGAAAACAATAAAAAATATAGTTACCAATGAAATTGTTATTAAAAATTCAAGATTTATTACAATTGTTCAAAACATTCAAAAAGAACATATTCAGTCTACATTAGAAAATATAAAAAAACAGTATCCTAAAGCTACTCATTATTGTTATGCATATATTTGCGAAAATGATAAAAAGTGTAGTGATGATAATGAACCTAGTAATACAGCAGGCATGCCAATGTTAAATGTGTTGGAGAAAGAAAATCTTAATAATATCTTGGCAATTACGGTTCGTTATTTTGGGGGTATTAAATTAGGTGCTGGTGGTTTGGTTCGTGCTTATACAAAGTCTCTTACGGAAGCTTTGAAAAAGGCAGAATTTGTAGAATTAATACTTGGTTATAGAATAAAACTTCAATTTTCTTATAGTGATGAAAAACAAATTGATTATTTATTAAATGGAAAAATCTTGGAAAAAGATTATTCCCAAGATATTACTTATATTGCTTTAATAAAAAAAGAAGATTTAGAAAAATTCTATAGTTATTCTTATGAAATATTAAGTGAATTATATATAGAAAATTATTTATAGTTATGTGTTAATAAGGTTTTTTAGTTTTCTAATAACCTTTTTTTCTATTCTGGAAATATAAGATTGAGAGATTCCTAGTTTTTCTGCTACTTCTTTTTGAGTGTATTCTTCATTTCCTAATAATCCATAGCGTAAAATCATAATTTCTCTGTCTCTGTCTTTTAATCCTAATATTTCTTGAATCATTAAATTCTTATTGTCTTTTTCTTCAATATTTCTTGGCACTTCATCTTTATCTGTACCTATAACATCTTCTAGGTGTAATTCATTGCCATCACAATCAAAAGATAAGGCTTGATCAATGCTAACTTCACATTTTACTTTTTTGTTTTTTCTAAGATACATTAATATTTCATTATCAATACAACGGGATGCATATGTTGCTAGTTTTATATTTTTATCACTACTAAATGTATTAATCCCTTTAATAAGGCCTATACTTCCAATACTTACTAGATCTTCTAAATCAATTCCTGTGTTTTCATATTTTTTTGCTAAAAAGACAACTAATCTGAGATTATGTTCAATTAATTTATCTTTAGCAAAGGAGTTTCCTTGTTCTTTTAGGCGAATGTATTTTTCTTCTTCTTCTTTTGTTAATGGTTCTGGTAATTTATCTGTTGCTCCTACATAGAAACAACTACCTATTTTAAAAAATAGCTTTTTAATAAAATTTATTATTTTTAACATAGTTCCTCCTTTAATTTGTTTGGTAAAATACAATCTATATCTTTAAGGGCAAATTTTTCATTTGCTATACCAATCAAACAATTTGTAATTTCTTTATTATTTATTAATATTTTATCTGGTCTAATACATGGAATAATGCCAGATGTATTTAGTGCTTTATAAGGGACATATATTACTTTTTTTAAAGGTATTTTTAAGTTAACTAGAATAATGCTTTCCTTTTTTATTGGGGATACTAGTCTATTTCCTGTATCAATAAATCCTTCTAATAAGTATTCTTTTTTTTGATATATTATTTTTACGAGATACTTATTTATTATTTTTTCTTTATAGTTTAAAAATACTTTATAAATAATAGAAATTATAAAAATACTTCCAATTATTAAAAATAGATAACAAAATACAATATTTTCTGGAATATCAAATAAATAGAAAGCACCCCCTAAGATAATACTGATTAAATAAAAATAAAAAGTATTTTTTAAGATGTTTTTTCTTCCAAAACTAGCAAAATTTATTAAAATACTTAAAATCATTTTTAATATAGCTAGAGAAAAATTTGATATTTTGATAAATAAAAATATTGTGGTTAAAGTTCCTATTAAACTTCCCAGTATTAGTCGAATATCTTTTTTATTTATTTTTAGTATTCTTTTTGTGCCATAAAGAATCATAAAATCTAGTAAGAAATTTAGTATAAAAATAAATTCATAATATACTTTCATATAATCACCAAAATTATTATATAAAGAAAAAAGCGACTTATTTGTCGCTTTATGATTATATCTTCTTCTTTTTCATAAATATTTTTATAATATAAGATAGAAATATTGCCATTATTCCTACAAAAGTCCATTTTAATATTGTATTTAATAATGGTATTTCTAAAGTATACTTATTGATAATATCAAAGATTGTTTCTGGAAAATATTTTCCAATAATAGATGAAACATCTTTTAGACCTATGTTATATTTTATAAATGTTAAAATTCTTAAAAAAATTTCTATGATTGCTAGAAGAAAAACAAATGATGAGAAACGTTTAAAGAACATGATTACTACAATAATTAATAATATTAGAATAATTAAATCTATATACATACTACATACTCCTACTCTATTATTACTTTATCATAATTCCTTGAAAAAATAAAGTTTTATTTCTCTAAAAATTATTGTAGGATTTTGTCTCCTTCTTCTAACATTGTTGTGATGAAGATTCCATATCCTTTTTTTACATTTTCTACAATTACATAGTTTACAACTCCAATTAATTTATTATTTTGGATAATTGGAGAACCACTCATTCCTTGTATAATACCTCCTGTTTTTTCTAGTAATTGTTTATCTGTTATTTCAAAGAAAATATTTTTGCTTGTTGAATTATCATCTATTGAGATAATGTTTATGGAATAATCTGTTACTTTGTCTTTTTCAATAGATGTCCTTATATATGCTTCTCCAGACTTTATTTCTTCTTTTGGTGCTATTTCTAATGGCTCTTTTTTTGGTATATTTTCATATATTCCAAAAATACCTTCTACTTCATTTAATTCTACTGTTCCAAGAATATCATTTTGATCTATTTTAGCATTCTTTTCTCCTGTGATACCATCTTGGCTTTTTTTTATTGTAGATACTTCAGCTTTATATATTTTACCGTTGTTTATTTGAAACCGAGAAAAGCTTGTGCTTTCTAATATTTCATGTCCTAGTGAACCGTAAATACCTGTATTAGGGTCAATATAGGAAAGTGTTCCAATCCCTTGAATTTGATCTTTTACATAAAGTCCAGTTTTTAAGATATTATCTTCTTTTTCAAGAGTAAAAGAAATTGTTACTGTTTTTTGATTTCTTTCTACTTGGAATTCATATGTCTCTTCATTCTCTAGGAAGTTATTTAATTCAGCAATACTTTGAATTTGCTTTTTATTTACTTTCTTGATAATGTCTCCTATTTGAAATCCAGCTTCTTCTCCAATATTTTTTCCATGCACTGGATAGAAACCAACAACGTATACACCTTTTGAGTGAACTTCAATTCCAATTGTTTCTCCACCAATAATAACTTGATTTGAATAGGCAAAAACAGATATTGGAAATACGATAATCATTAAGATACTAATTAGTTTTTTCTTCTTCATAAATTCACCTCTAGTTGTAGATTCTCCAAATTTTGACAATTTATGCAAAAAAAAGAAGAATTACTGTTCTTCTACTTGAAAGTCAACAATTTCTCCGCTTTCTTTTACTACTTTTGTAATGGCTTCTTCTGCTTTTTTTAATTTATCATCACATATTTTTGATAGTTTGATAGCTTCATTAAACTCATTGATTGCATCATCTAGTGGAATATCTCCTGTTTCTAGTTTTTTTACAATTTCTTCTAATTTTTCTAAACTTTCTTCAAAACTTAATTCTTTTTTTTCTTCTTTTGCCATAATTTTCTCCTTTATATTACTTTTGCCTTAATTTCTCCATCATGAAATTGCACTTCAAGAATATTCCCTTTTTTAATATTTTTACTACTGTTTATTACTTTATCTTCTACTTTTGCGATTGTGTATCCTCTTTTTAGTGTTAATAATGGACTAAGTGGTTCTAATTTTGAGATTAATTGAAGATATTTTGTACTTTTTTTATCTAATATTTGATATGGTTTTTGCAATGCATAAGAATTTTTTAGTCTTAGAAGTTCTTTTTCTTTTATATGTGTTAAATTTGTAAGGCTATATTTTAATCTTTCGAATAGTCCATCAAAAATCATTTCTTTTGTTTGATAAATGGTTGCTGGATTTTTAAAGATGTTTCTATTTTGAAAATTTTCTAGTTTGGTTTTATTTCTTTTGATTTGATTTTTTATAGTTTGATATAGTCTGATATCAATATTTTTTAAATAGTTTATAACATCTTTTAATTCTGGAACAGCCATTTCAGCTGCTCCTGTTGGGGTTGGAGCTCTTAAATCAGCAACAAAATCTGAGATTGTAAAATCAATTTCATGCCCTACTGCACTAATAACTGGCGTAGAGCAAGAATAGATAGCTCTGGCTACTATTTCTTCATTAAATGCCCATAAATCTTCAATTGATCCTCCACCTCGTCCAACAATTAACGTATCTAGTCCAAAAGAATCTGCTCTTTCAAGCTGTTTTACAATATCTTCTTTAGCATTTTCTCCTTGAACTAATGCGGGAAATAAATAGATTTCTGTTAGAGGCCATCTTCTTTTAATTGTTGAGATAATATCTTTGATAGCAGCACCTGTTGGTGCTGTTATAACTCCTATTTTAGAAGGGATTTTTTTTATTTTTTTCTTTTTTGATTGATCAAATAATCCTTCGGATTCTAATTTTTTCTTTAATTGTTCATAGGCAATATAAAGATTTCCTACTCCATCTTCTAACATGTCATTTACATAAATTTGATAGGCACCATTTGCTTCAAAAACACTTATTTTACCAGTTACCAAAACTTTCATTCCATCTTGAGGTAAAAATTTGATCTTTTTTGTATTAGATGAAAACATAATGGCATTAATTCTACTTCCTTCATCTTTCAAGGTGAAGTAGTAGTGTCCTCTACTATGCGCTTTAAAATTTGATATTTCTCCTTTTAAAAACACTTCATTTAAGTGAATATCATTATCAATTTTATATTTAATATAACGTGTTAATTGCGTAACTGTTATGTACTTATCGTTCAAAGATATTCCTCCTATTACTATTATGCCTCTTTATCTTCATCGTGGTAGATTTTATCTAATACTCCGTTAATCATCTTCGTTACGGATTCATCACTATATTTTTTTGATAATTCAATCGCTTCGTTGATTGCTACTACAGATGGTGTTTCTGTATACAATAATTCATAGATTCCCAAAGATAAAATAGCTTGATCAACTTTGTTTAATCGGTCTATTGTCCAATCTTTTAAATATTTATTAGCGTATTTTGCTATTTCATCATGATGTTTGATAACACCATTAACGCTTTCATTTACAAATTCATTTTCTATTTCTAATTGTTCTTTTATTAAATCGATTATATCATATTCTACTTTTGCTTCATTTAGTAAATTTACTTGATATAATACACGCATTATGATTTCTCTTAATTCACTTCTTGTTTTCAAATGTATCACCTACCTTATTTTATCATAACTTTTGTTTTTATTATATATTCTTTTTTCAGATTATAAAAGCATGCTATTAATTATCGTTCAAACCTATATTTTTTTGCTTTTATTTTTGCTAATGAAATTTCTTTTACTACTTCTTCAGTTGAAAAGTCATCAGCATTTCCTAGGTAAATTGCGCTGCTATTTTCAAGAGTTGCTTTGTTTCTATAAATTAAGCTGTTTTTTAAAATATCAGAGGCTATAATTCTAGCTTGGTATGCTTTTATAAAACAATCACCGGCAAGTATTGTTGTTGGTAATGTTGAAATAATTGTTTGAAAAAATTGTGGCTCTATATTTTGACTATTAAATGAAAAAGCTATTAGTAAAGTTGTCCCTGCACAAAAGGCTGCTGTTTTTAGATATTTAATGTAGTCATCTCTAAAACAATCTGCAAGACTTTTTCCTTTGGCTAAAGGTATTGGGTTAATGGCACATTCTAATTGTTTTTCCATTATTTTATTTAGCTGTTTTTCTGCTTCTTCGCTATAACATATTTTTTTTACATGTCCAGTAGCATATTTAATTGTAATTGTTTCTTTATCTTCTGAAATTTTATATTCTAATATAAAGGTTGGGTCTGGTTTTTTTGTATCACCATAATATTTCATAAATTTCTCCTTCAAAATAAATTGTTAATATATTTGATATTATATCATTTATGTTTCTTTTTTTAAATATTAATTGTTTTTGTCTTGGGTAATATTTTTTAATTCTTTCTTTAAATCATATAAGTAATTTAGTGCTTCCATCGGAGTCATTTCTAGGGGATTTATTTTATTTATTTTTTCTTCTATTGGATTTGGTTTTTTTACAGAATCTGTTTCGTTCCATTCAAATAGACTTGTTTGGGTAAATGTTTCTTTTTTTATATTTTTCTTTTCATAGACATCTAAAATATCTCTAGCTCTTTCTATTAAGCTACTTGGAAGATGAGCAAGTGATGCTACATGGATACCATAGCTTTTATCAACTGCTCCATTTTTTACTTTATGAAGAAATGTTACTTTACCATTTTCTTCTAGAGCTGATACATGGACATTTTTTAATTTTTTTAAATCTTTTTCTAAAGCTGTAAGTTCGTGATAATGAGTTGAGAACATTGTTTTAGCATGAATTGTATCATGTATATATTCTAAAATAGCTTGGGCTAGACTCATTCCATCATAAGTTGCAGTTCCTCTTCCTAATTCATCAAAGAGAATCAAACTTTTTTCTGTTGCATTACTAATAGCATAATTTGCTTCTTTCATTTCAACCATAAATGTAGATTCTCCGCTTACTAAGTCATCATTGGCTCCAATTCTAGTAAATATCTTATCAAAAATCGGCAATACTGCACTATTGCAAGGTACAAAACATCCCATTTGAGCCATAATAATTGTTATAGCACATTGTCGCATATAAGTCGATTTTCCAGCCATATTTGGGCCGGTAATTAGTAAAATATTGGTAGTCTTATCCATAATAATATCATTTGGAATATATTTATCTTTCATGACTTGTTCTACTACTGGATGACGACATTCTACTAATTTTAAAACTCGTTCATTAGTTATTTCTGGTCTTGTAAACTTATAAAGATCAGAGGTAATAGAAAATGCTTGTAACATATCTACTTCACTAATTACTTTTGCAACTTTTTGTAAATTTGAAACATATCTTTTAATTACTTCTCGAATATCCATAAATATTTTATATTCTAAAGAAATTATCTTTTCTTCGGCTCCTAGAATAATATTTTCTTTTTCTTTTAGTAATGGCGTAATAAATCTTTCACAATTGGCTAGGGTTTGTTTTCTTTCATATTTGTATTCTTCTTTTACTTGACCAACTTGACCTTTTGATACTTCGATATAATACCCAAATACTTTGTTAAATCCTACTTTTAAATTTTTAATTCCAGTTCTTTCTTTTTCTTCTTTTTCTAATGATAAAATGAAATCTTTTGAACCACTTCTAATTCTTTTTAATTCATCTAATTCTTCGTTATATCCTTCTTTTATTAGGTGTCCTTCATGTAATGTAAATGGTGCATCTTCTAAGATTGTACGATCTAATAATGAATAAAGTTCTTCAAATGTTTCTATTGCTTTATCATAATGAAGTTCTTCTAAAATATTTTTAATTGTTGGTAATTCTTTTAGAGAGCTTTTTAATTGTAATAAGTCTTTGGCATTTAAATTTCCATATGTAATTCTTCCTACTAATCGTTCTAGGTCATATACTTTCTCTAAACATTTGATTAAATCATCTCTTAGAATAAATTCTGTACTAAGAAGAGATACCATGTCATATCGTCTTTCTATTTCTTTTTTGTT
>CADBNY010000139.1 GCA_902796215.1 uncultured Erysipelotrichaceae bacterium
AAAAAGAAAATGATAATTAATTATTATGCATTAATAATGCTATTTCTATTTCTTATTTACAATTTAATTTATAATTGGAGTTATTTAAAAATAGAAGGATTATTGTATGAGTTATTGATAAAATTAATAATATGTGTCAATGTCAATATTTTAATTCACTTTAGAAAAGAAATAAAACTTAAGAAACTTATGTTCATTATTTACTCTGTTATATTGATTGGATATTTTTATTCTTTTGGATTATTGTTAAAAAGTCCTCTTCAAGATGTTTTTTGTTTTTGTAATATAGTAGTTTTCTTGGTACTTGGTTTTATGGAGAGTAATTATTTTAAAGTTGTTTCTATTATGTTTTTGACTTTTATCGCTATATTCTTTTTTAAATACTATCAACAATGGCCATTTGCTTATTTAGTAGCATTTGATAAAAAAAGGTTAACTCAAGAACTTACAATTCAAAAATATAACAAAATTGATGATAAATTATATTATTGTGAAAATAATTATAAAGTGCATTCTTATGTTGCTTTAGATTTAAAAACAATTCATGATCCTAATGAGGATGTAGAAATATTTCATTATTTTATTGGTAAACATTATGAAATATTAAGTATGAATCCTATAATAAATATATCATATGATAACAGAAAAGAATTTTCTATAAAAGACTATGAAAAATATTTAAATAGTCATAAATGTACATTGGTTGGTGTTGATAATGAATCTGAATAAAATATCCTGCTTTATAAAAAGCAAAAGAAAAGAATTAGGTATTACCCAAGATGAATTAGCCCAAAAGCTATTTGTTACTGAGAAAGCTATCTCAAGATGGGAAACAGGAAGAGGAACTCCCGATATATCTTTGCTGCTTCCCCTATCTAAGGAACTTCATGTTGATGTATCTGAATTATTAAATGGCGAAGAAACCGAGAAAAATGAAAGTAGGAATGAAGTGGAACAAGTAATTGAGTATCATGAAATCACTAAAGTAAATCAATATAATTTTCCATTTAAATTAACTATTCTTTTTTATGTTTTATCTTTATTATCTTTCTTATTTTATTTAAGATTTGAGTATGATCCAAATATAGAAGTTCATTATTTTATTAGATTATTAATTATTATTATAGCTTCTTTATTTGTAATAATTGGTAATAAAATATATAGTAATAATTATGTTGAAAAAATAGAAGATAAAAAAAATGTATCAAAGTTTTCTCATATAATAGTATTTATATATTATATTATTTTATTATTTAATATGGTAATATTTGCTAGATATAAAAGTATAGATAGTTATAACTTAATTCCTTTTAGATCTATAATTGATATATTTAAAAATGGTACAGTATATTTGATTATTATAAATATATTTGGAAATTTACTTGTATTTATGCCATTGGAATATTTTTTAATTGAATTATTTAATGTTAAAAAATTTTCTATTAATTTGGTATTATCTTTTTCAATAACTTTATTGATAGAGATATTTCAATATGTATTTAAAATTGGAGTTTTTGATATTGATGATTTAATATTGTGTACCTTTGGGATGATGATATTCTATGTTATATATTTAAGGTTTAAAAAAATCACTAGAAAATAATATTTTGATAAATTTAATTATTTTCATTACCTTTTTCCCAAGAATGATTCTTCTTCGACATTATCTGAGATTCAATATTACCTTATATTTTTCTATCTTTCAATTATTTTTTGATAGCAATTTTTGCTAAGTTTTCTAGTGATTCTTTATGATAGTCACTAAATTTTTTAATTAACTGAATATAACTCTCTTGAGTTAATTTTCCAATTTCTCTGTATCCAGAAATGCTTTTTCGAAAATAACTCTCAAGACTAATTACACTCGTTTTTGTACCTTTTTTTAAGTAAAGGAATTGGTCTTCGGATAACTCAAAAAATTTGTATTTAATATTAGCATAATATTTTTTTCTGCAATAGTACTACTTAAAGGAAGAAAATAATCATACTCATTATCAGTATAAATAATAACACAAGGTCTTCCTGCACGCCATGCATGATCTACTTGATTTCCGTTTTTTTTGTTTTGATTGAAAATTAAATTTCTTATTATTACAATGCTTCCTAAATAACTATTTTCATAATTTGAATGTTTTGAATTTTCCATAAGATTTCTCCTTCATATATTTTCTATTATAACTTTTTGATAATTTCAATTTTTCCTACTATGAGTGGCAAAAATAATGTAGATTTTCCAAGGATTCTGAAAGAATAAAATTTTTATTTATATCAAATATTGATTTAATTGATAAGATATAGTGTATCATAGAATATTAAAAAATGTGCAAAAAAGAAGACAATAACCTTATTTTATATGTTATAATCATCTAGGAGGAAATTAATATGAATGAAAAAGAATTTTATAACGGATTATTTCCAAAAGCAGCAGAAAATAATCCTGCAATGAGAGTCGCTAACCCAGATGAAGTCATTCATAGAATTAGATAATGTATTACAATTCAATTAATGTGTAGAGATTAAAAGGACAAAACTAAGTTATAAACTTTTGGATTTGTCTTTTTCTTTTTTTGATATTTTTATTCAATTACAAGTAAATATTGAAAATTTGTAATAAAAATAATATAATACGTTTTGGTTAAGTGGGGTTCTTTTAGGAGAATCTATAGAAGAGATATTATTTATTACTAAAGTAGTTGATAATTATTATAAATAAAATTAAGTATGCTAAAATTGCAAAAGAGGATGTATGAAAGAGATAGATAAAATAAGAAAATCAGAACGAATATCACATGAAATGATGTATACAAAATATGATTTATTTGCAAAAGGCAGCTGGTTAGAAAAGCCTGTACAGACAGTAATTAATATATTATCGATGATAGAATGTAAAGAATCAATAAATATATTGGATCTTGGTTGTGGAGTTGGAAGAAATGCAATACCAATTGCTTTATATTATAAAGAATATAATTGTATGATAGATGCTGTTGATATATTAGACATAGCTATAAAAAAGTTGAGAGATTATTCTATTTATTACGGTGTAGATAACACGATTAATGGAATAACTTCATCTATAGAAGATTATTATATATCAAATCATAAATATGATTTAATATTAGCTATATCTGTATTAGAGTATTTAGAAAATATGGATTTTTTACTTAAAAAATTATATGAAATAAGAGATGGTCTAAAACAAAATGGAATAGCTTGTTTTATATGTAATTCAAATATAGAAGAAAAAAGTATATTGACAAATCAACAATTGTCTCCACAATTTGAATGTCTTTTTTCTGATGAAGAATTTTATGAGATGATGGCAAAAGTATTTGAAGATTTTGAATTGCTCAAAAGAACGTTAAAAAAACAAGTATATACCATTCCAAGAGAAAATGAAGTGGTTAAAATGGAAACAGATGTAGTAACTTATGTTATAAAAAAAAGATAAATATTTAGTTTCATTTAAAACATGGGAAGAAAACTGGGATGCCATTTGTCCATTCTTTCAATTTTTAGATTTAGTTAGAAAAATAATGTATACAACTAATACCATAGAATCTTTAAATAGACAGTTTAGAAAATATACTAAAACTAAATCAGTATTTCCAACAGATATGTCTTTACTAAAATATTTGTATTTATCTACTAAAAATATATCTAAAAAATGGGATCAATCTTATCGAAATCGGGGTACAATTCTATCAGAACTATCCATTATGTTTGATGGTAGAATTTAGTTCTTTGACAATTTAAAATTATATGTTATTCTTTATATAACAAAAAGAAGCAAGTTACAAAACTTACTTCTAATCATGGATAGATACCATTTACACAGATTTTTTTACACACTCACCTATTTGTCAACAGTCTGAAAGTAGCAATAATTTTGCTACTTTTTTAATTAAATTAAATCTTTCTTCATTAAAACAACACCATCTTCATCAGGATTATTATCATTTACGTAATAATGACCTAATTTTTCATAAAACTTACATGCATCCACTGATGATGGTATTGATGTTGATTTACCTCCTAAAGTTTTTACATAGTTTTCTCCTGCATTTACTAATGCAGAACCGATACCTCTATTAAACAATCAGGAAGTACAAATACATTTAATAAGACATAATCATATTCATTTCCATTATTATTTTTATCAATTCTTAATGTTCCAACAACTTTTCCATTTTCTAATGCAACATACATCTTACTATTTTTAGAATATTCTTCTAATATTTGCAGAGTGAATTTTGAGGCATGTTCACACATTTTATCAATACCATAATCTTTTATGTTAACATTCATTAAATTTCTTACTATTAAACTTATAATTTCATTACAATAAATACTATTATATTCAACTATTTCATATTTTATAATATTTTCCCTTTCTATTTTTATTATTCTAAATATTTAAAACAATTATACTAATTGTGCTTCTTTGCTAGAAATCAATGCATTTCCACAAGTTATTCTATCACTATCTTCTTCTTTACTTGGAACAAAGACAATTACATCCCAACCAGCTTTTACTAAAGGTTGTTCAAATTCACGATAAACATCATAATCATCATATGAAGTAGTTACATCATACCCATTCTCTATAGCAGAATGTGTTTCATGTATAGGCGTAATTTTTACTATAAAATCATCCTTATTAAATAAACTTGATAATCTATCA
>CADBNY010000140.1 GCA_902796215.1 uncultured Erysipelotrichaceae bacterium
TCTTTAATTGTTTTTGGTTAACTCAATTATACGACTTAAGTCTTTTTTTATATAGAAAATTGTTTCACATCAATTGTACATCAACACTATTTCTTCTTTATAGTCAATATTTTAATTGACTTATTTAACGTAATAAAGTATAATATATACCAATTTATGAAAAAGGGGGGGAATACCTTAGGTATTAGATTAAGGTGGTTTTATGAATATTAATTTTAATAAAAATTTAAAAAAATGGTTGGCTTATGGATTAACATTTTCAATAGTTCTATCAGGAGGAGGATGTGGCAAAAAATCCGATTGTCATAAGCCAGAAAGACATGTTCATAAATATGTGAATAATTTAGATAATGGAGACACACTTACTGCTTATTTTGATAGTGAAAAATTAAAATTTCATGGCTTTACTTGGACAGAAGATAGTATTGACATGACTCAAGTTGATTCTAAATTTTATAAAGTATTAACAGATAATCTTTTATTTGATGCTGAAACAAATTGGGATTATTTGTATCACAAAATGGCTAGCAATCATGATTATTTAGAGTTTTTTTGGGAATATGATGAAATAGTAAACTATACTACAGAGGATGAAGATGGTAATGTTCATCATCATACTAAAACCGAACATCATGAAGGATGGTCTACTAATCCACGTCACTCACATAATACTGGAATTGTTCGTGTTTGTCATCATCGTTATGTAGCTTTTAAAATTGTTGAAGAAAATGGTAAATTTAAGAAGAAAAAGAGCTATAAGGCTGATGATATAAGGGATGTCTCATACGAATACCCATATGTATCAGAGGATTGTGTTGTTATAGTATGCAGTAAGAATTATAGAAGAAGAGCTCATGAACTTCCTTATTTGACCGTTTATGACTTTGACCAATTTACAGCCCCAAGATTAGATTGTAAAGATTATCGTAATAAAAAAGAAGATGAAATCATTTTATCTTCTTCAAGTGAACATGTTTTATCTCCTTCTAATAATTCTCATTCATTTAACACTGGATTTTATAATTCTTTTGATAGCTTAACAAGAAAAAGTAATCTTAATCATTATAACACTATTGTTGCTGGAAAAACT
The DNA here is from genome assembly GCA_902796215.1 of uncultured Erysipelotrichaceae bacterium. Taxonomy (GTDB): domain Bacteria; phylum Bacillota_I; class Bacilli_A; order RF39; family UBA660; genus UBA3789. The sequence goes on from CADBNY010000140.1 coordinate 1,091, forward strand.
TTAAAAAAGAAATATCATTAATTAAAGATTTCTGATAATAGTAAATAAAAAAAATACAGATAGAAACCTTATCTGTATTTTTCTTTTACTTTGGCCTTTCTTAAATCACATTTTCTTTTCATCTTCGAAATTTCTTCAATAACTTCAGAAGGATATTTGCGTTTTTTTAACAAAAGCCTAAGCTCATTAGGCATTACTCCTCTATAATTAGATATTATTTCTTGTTGTATTTCTTCTATTGCTAGACGTTTTTTTAATTTTCTAAGTTTCTCTATAAAGGCTGTAATATTCGCTTCTTCAGAATCATCATAGATACTATTTGCTACCCAATGAATTATAAAATCAATTGAAAATTTATTATTAGGATTTTGATTGCGAATATAATCAAGTGTATCTTCAAGCTTTATAGACTCAGGCATCTGTAACAGTATTAATAATAAAGGATTTCTCCCACCTATTTTTCTTGATAAATCTAAGAAATATTTTGTTAGAGATGTTTTTTCTCTTGGTAAAATACAATTTTTTATAGAAAATATTTCATATACCATTTTGCAATGTTGTTTTGTTGTTACATTTTCATCATTTCCATAGTTGGCAAGTTTTTCTAATACTATTTTGCGTAATTCATCGACGTTTAAGTATTTATCGTAAGGTGTTTCATTAAAAAAGAATTTCAAAAAGTCTATAAATGTATCACTATCTATGTCTTTTAAGAAATCTCTAAACCCATTATTTATTTCTTGTGGGGCTATTTTACTTATTTCACTTAGTATGATATTTTTTATGCATCTATCTATATGCTTGCAGTTTCCTAATCTACTACCATTTTTTTGGTATATGATGTCTAATAATTGTTCTACATACTCCTTTACAAATACTCTAAATTGTCTATCTGTTAACTTTCCACATTCTCTCGCTTGATTTAGGTATAAAATAATATTTTTGCTCGTTTCAAAGTGTGGATGTTCTTCATCAACACACAATAATACTTCGCTGAAGCTTTTGCCACTGAAATTTTTGAATTTTTCGATAGTTTCATCTCTTGATATAGGAGAGAGAATTGGGCTTCTTCTTCCTTCTAAGATTGCTGCTTCCCTGTTAAACACCTGCAATTGTTTTTTTAGTTCTTTATCTGGCAGATTATTTACAAAACATATATACTCATCATCACTTTTAAAATCCTCATTTCCCTTCAAATCATCACTTTGATTGTAATATTGATAAACGCTTCTTGTAACATCACAAATTATATTTCTATACATATATGATAGCAAGAAATTATCTCCAGTTGCCTCTTTCAATGAAAAATCCTCATTTGGATTTGCTGTTAACAGATTTAAAATTGCTTGTTTTAATTCGTTGATAATGAACACATTTGAATCAAGATTAGTTTTATCTTCAATTAAATGGTATTCATATAGGCAATTATAATATCTTAATAGTGCATAGTATTTTTTTATTTCCTGGACTAGTTCTTCTTCTGTTTGAATCTTCATAGTGTGATCTCCTTTTTGATTACTTTTTAGTATATCCATTTTTAATTTATTGTCAATCATCTGTTTTTGTGCTATTAATTAATAACTATTCTTTATTTCACATGAACTATTTGAATTTTACTTGATAATAATCTGTTTGTTTTTCTATTACTCTATATTTTAAACATACTTTATATGCTATTGTACATAATATATAAACTAATGTTATAGCTAAAGCTTTTACTTTTCCTTAATTAAACTCTTCTGTGAAATTACCATTTTTAAATATTGGAACGTTTTTCCCTGTTTTGGTTATTCCAGTAATATTCATATCCTTATTCCCTATCATGAAATCTACATGCGAATCACATTTATTTAGATGATTTTTTTCTAATAATATATTTTTATCTGTACATGGTCCATCTTTTATGCATTCTGGGAATGAATCTCCTAGTGCAAGATGACAAGCGGCATTTTCATCGAATAATGTTTCTAAGAATATTTGATTTGCGTTTGAAATTGGTGAGTCATATGGAACTAATGCTACTTCCCCGAGCATATTAGAGTTTTCACAGATATTAACCATGCTTTTTAAGATTTCTTCTCCTTTTTTTGCATGAACTTCTGTGACTTTTCCTTTTTCGAATTTTATATTAAATTCATCAATAATATTTCCTTGATAAGATAATGGTTTTGATGAATAAACAATTCCTTCTGCTGTTAGACAATCAGGTGATGTAAATACTTCTTCTGTTGGAAAGTTTACTAATACTTCTTTTCCATTTAGTAATTTTTCTCTTCCTGATGCCCAAATATGATTTTCTGGCAAATCAATTGTAAAATCTGTTCCATTTGAACTTTTGTATCTTAGTGTCTTGAATTGGTACTCATTTAATTTATTTGCCCTTGATTGTAGTTTCTTTATTTTTTCATTCCAGATTGCTACTGGATCTTTTTCTTTAATGCTACAAATATCAAATATTTTATTCCATAATTCTTCTTCTGGTTTTTCATTATCAGGGAACAAAACTTTTGCCCAATCATTTGTTGGTACGGCAGCAATACACCAAGCGACTTTCGCCTTGTCTCGTAAATCATCAAATTCACGTCTTGTTTCTAGTGAATATTTTGCCATTTCAGTTAATTTTTTGGAATCAATATCTTTCATTAATCCTGGAGTTTCTGATGCAAGCATTAAAAATGCAGCATTTTTTTTCGCATATATATTCCAAATCTCTTTGTTCCAAAAATCTAACTTTTTTAACTCCTCTACTTCTAAATTCTTCAAAGCGTCATGTTTTAAGTAAGGATCAGATGAATCAAAATAAATATCCTTTATTCCCATTTCATAAGCCTTTTTTGCAACCATTCTTACGAAATCTCTTCTTTCTACATCATAACTAATAAATAATGGTTGATTCTTTTCTAATTTTAAACATGACTCTAAAATTACTTCTATATATTTTTCTTGTAATTCTTTCATATTATCCCTCCATAATTATTATACACAAAAAAAAGGCAAAACATAAATTTACCTTTTATTTTACATTTAATTCTAAACGATAGCGATTATTTTTATTAACATTAAATGTATATGTTTTATTATTAATACTTAATTTGGTGTTAGATAAATCTCTTTCTAAGATTTCTGTTAATTCTCCATAATCACTAATATTAGAAATATTTGAAATATAAATCGCATAGTTCCCTTTTGGAATATTACTGATATCAATATTTGAATCAAACCAAGCTCTATCTTTTGATAAATTATCATCTAAAGTTGTTCCTACTGTGTATAACCCAGCAGTTATACTACCTAAATCATAAGTATATTTTTTATAAGTACTGGTGTTCTCAAAAATAATTTTTCGTTCTACTTCACTATTTACTGATAAGTCCATTCCATAAGAATAGGATGTTCCTTTTATATGTAATTTATTATTCATAAATTCTAGTTTACGATATTGATTATAGATATTATAAGAACTATTTGCTGTTTTTGTGGCTATTGCTTCACTTCTTATAATTAATTCTAGAGGAATATTATTATCTAAATAATTATTTCTTGTTGTTACGGTTTTATTATCTTTGAAATTTGATACTTGTGTTTTTAATACTTTATTACTGATTAATGATTTTGAATAGTATTTATCTGTTTTTGCTATTACATATATTTTATAATCTCCATCAGGAATACTTTCTAAATCGATGTTTCCTTTGAACCAGGAATATGTATAGTCATAATCATCAGATGAATATACAGGCCTTGTTATTTCACTTTTGTCTTTTATTCTATCTATTTCTTGATAATAGAAATCTGTACTATTTAAAGATTCAAAGTATAACATATAAGTTATTTTTTCATCTAAAGTATTATTTATCCCTTTAATTGTATTGTATCCTTTTATTTGTAATTTTTTATTTACTTCTTTTAAAGAATCAAAGTAGAAATTTGCTTCTTTTTCTTCTAAATTGTTTAATGTTTCTTCTCCATCTATTTTAATATCGTCTTCTTTTTGTTCCTCTTTTTTCTCATCATCTTGTTCATTATCTTGCTTTTCTTCTGGAATAATTTCTTTTTCTTTTACTACTACTTTAATTTCTTTCTTTGTTGTTTTGCCTTTTGAATCTGATACTTCATAA
>CADBNY010000141.1 GCA_902796215.1 uncultured Erysipelotrichaceae bacterium
AACATATTATTGTTACTGACAAAACTATTTATTCCATATTTTGATTTACCATCTAATATTTCTTCTATTGTTTTTTCTGTGTGTCTTGCTATTAAATTATTATCTTGTAGACTTAATCCTTCGGTAATTGTTAATACTATATGATTAATTATTTTTTGATAAGTTTCTATTTTATTTTCATTATCGCTTGCTAATATTCCTTCTTTATCTAATTGATACTCATAAAGATAATCTAATGCTGCCCATGTTTCAGGTGCATCTTCTTGTGATATTTTATAGGTTTCTTCTTCAAATCTTCTTTTTACAGTTATACTATATTCCTTGGCATTATGATCTGTTCTTTCATTAATTTTTACAAATCCTGGATGACAGTTTACAGCACTAGCTACTGCCATTTTAATGGCTTTTTTTAATAGAATTTCTAATTCTTCATAGCAATCTTTTGTTAACAATTCTTTTTCTAATTCTTCTTTGATGTAGTTTACCATATCTAATGTTCTATAACTTTGTTCAATTTCTTCACGATTGCGAGGATCAATAATAGAAATAGGTTTTTTTGTTGTTTCTATCATTTTTTGAACTTCTTCTATACTTAAATTGTTAATATTAATATCCTCAGTTATTGGTTTAGCTTGTGAAAGGTTTAAATTTGCATCGTATATATTTTCAAGAATATTTAATTTTATTTTTAGAGTATTTATTTGATTAATAAATTCACTGTCTAACATACCAGGATACATTTCTTCATCAATCATAATAGTATTTAATATGTTTTCTGGTAATTGTTCATCTACTTTTTTTAGATTATCACTTTTGCAACCTGTTAAAGTAAATCCTGTTGCTAATGCTATAGCTAGCACTCTTTCTCGCATTTTTAAGTTTTTCATTTCTTACACCCCTGTATAATTTTTATTTTTTGAACTCTCTCAATCTGACAGTGCTAATTATATCATCTTTTACACAATTTGTCAAATGAAATTCTTCCATGTTCTTAGTATTTTATCTTGTTTTTCATAGATTCCAATTAGTTTGTTATCTTCATCTATGAATATTACTTTATCTTCTATATTCCATTTATTTTGGATTTTCATTCCTCTTGATATTTGTAAATATTCATTATCTTTTACTTTTATTTTCTTATATTCTAATACATCTTCAATATTATGGAACTGAAAATTATTATTTCTTATTTCTTCTAATGTATTAGTCTCTTTTAGAGATATTTTTCCTTGTTTTGTTCTTATTAGATTTGTCATTGTTGCATATGTATCTAGGGATGCACCTATATCTTGAATTAAACTTCTTATGTAGCAACCTTTTGTTACTAGTGTTTTAAATGTGAATTTATTTTTTTCTGCTTTTAATAGTTCTATTTCTTTGATTGTTACTTGTTTTTTAGGAAGAGTTATTTTTTCTTTTCTTCTAGCATAATCATATAATTTCTTCCCATTTACTTTTACTGCTGAATAGATTGGAACTTCTTGTAAATATGTTTTTTTGAAACTATTTATTACTTCTTCTAATTTTAAATTCTTTTCTACTTCTTTTCTATCTAGGATGGTTCCTGTATTGTCATAAGTATCTGTTTTATAGCCTAACTCTACTTCAGCAATATATTCTTTGTCTTCAGCAGTTAAAAGTTCTACTATTTTCGTTGCTTTTCCTATGGCTACTAGCATTACTCCTTCAGCTAGTGGATCTAGAGTTCCAGTATGTCCTACTTTTTTTATTCCAAAGATATGACTTATTTCTTTTACTACGTCAAATGAAGTTATTCCTTTGGGTTTATTGATATATAGTATGGTTTTAAAATCTTTTAAGTATTCTTCTAATGTTAAATTGTTATTATAAATAATTGTTGCAGGTACTATTCCAACATATCTTAGGTGCCATGGTTCATAGTTATATCCTGTTATTTTTTCTTTTCCTTTTGGATATCTTAATATAAAACCATATTTATGTAGTACTTTATGAATTTCTTTGTAATCTTCTTTTGTATATTCATTTTCTTCATCTATATATTTATCATCTTTTTTAATTGTAATATCAAGAGCTAATCCAGTATGATGTTCTGATTCATGGGGTTTCGCTACAAAGTTTTCGATGTAGGAAATTCCTTTTTCTTTTAATAAATCATTTCTTAAATTTATTTGTTCTTCTACTGTTCGAAAAGCTTCTGTTATTCCTATTTCGATATTTTTTATTTTTAAAAATTCTTTTAATTTTTCATAAGATTCTTTTGTTTTCTTTTCTATTTTTATTTTTTGATTATTTATATCATTTATTTCTACTAAATTTGT
>CADBNY010000142.1 GCA_902796215.1 uncultured Erysipelotrichaceae bacterium
AATAAAATTTCTCAGAAATTGAAAATATTAGAAAGAGAAATTAAGTCTTATCAAATTATTAAAAAGTCTATTGATGCAAGAAAGAAGCATTCTATTTTCTTTGTTTATGAATTTGATGTAGAAGTTTGTCATGAAGAAAAGGTTTTAAAACGTGTTGGTAGTTGTGATGTTTTTCCTGTTTCTGTCTCAAAATATTCTTTTTCTGTTACAGGAACTGAAAAATTAAAGAATCGAATTGTTATTGTAGGTAGTGGTCCAGCTGGACTATTTTGTGCTTACTTTTTAGCAGAAGCTGGTTTTTGTCCTATTATTTTAGAACGTGGTGAAAAGATGGAAGATCGAATTTTGACCGTTGAGAAGTTCTTTAAGTCTAATCAATTAAATGTTCATTCTAATATTCAATTTGGTGAAGGAGGAGCAGGTACTTTTTCTGATGGAAAGTTAAATACTTTAGTGAAAGATAAAGCTTTTCGAGGAAGAAGAATATTTGAAATATTTGTTGAGAATGGGGCACCAGAAGAAATACTATATTTAAATAATCCTCATATAGGAACGGATATTTTAAGAAAAGTCATTGTTAATATTCGTAATAAGATTATTTCTTGGGGAGGAGAATTTCATTATTTAACAACTCTTACAGATATTATTGTTTCTGATCATAAACTTCGTGAAATTGAAATAAATTATAAAAAAAGAATACCTTGTGAAGTACTAGTTTTAGCTTTAGGACATTCTGCAAGAGATACTTTTTCAATGTTAAATAAAAAAGGCTTATCTATGAAGTCTAAAAACTTTGCAGTAGGAGTTCGTATTGTGCATCCTCAAGAGATGATTAGTAAGAATCAATATGGAGATAAATATAAATTACTTCCTCCAGCAAATTATAAATTAACATATCAAACTAGTAATGGAAGAGGAGTTTATTCTTTTTGTATGTGTCCTGGAGGGTATGTTGTTAATGCTTCTTCAGAAGAAGGTAGAGTTGCTGTTAATGGAATGAGCAATTATAAAAGAGATTCTGGAAGTGCTAATAGTGCTATTGTTGTTACTGTTACAAAAGCTGATTTTGGAGAGGGAGTTTTTGCAGGAGTTGAATTTCAAAGAAAGTTAGAAGAGAAAGCTTATTCTTTAGGAAAAGGCTCTATTCCTGTTCAACTTTATAAAGATTTTGTTTTAAAGAAAAAGAGTAAATCTTTTGGAGAATTTTTGCCTGATGTAAAAGGTTATTATCATTTTTCTGATTTGAATGAGTTATTTCCTGATTCTATTTTAGATTCTTTAAAAGAAGCTATTCCTTATTTTGGTACTAAAATTAAAGGGTTTGATAGAGAGGATGCTGTTTTATTTGGGGTTGAATCTAGAACTAGTTCTCCTATTATTATAGAACGTGATGATATGGGAATTTCTACTATTTCTGGCATTTATCCTTGTGGTGAAGGTGCTGGATATGCTGGTGGTATTACAACTGCTGCCATTGATGGATTAAAAACCGCTGAAAATATTGCTAAAAAATATAGATTTTAGTATAAATAATGTTTATTCTTTTTTCTTATATGATATAATAATATACAGAAATGATGGCTATTTTTATTAGTATGCTTTTTGAAAGGATGATTTTAATGGATTTTTTATCTAGTGGATTGGGCTATTATTTTATTTTATTTGTTTCTCTTTTATTAACTTTAGGTTCTCAATCTTATATTAATAGTGCTTATCGAAAAACAAAAAAAATAAAATCAAAATCAGCTATGAGTGGTTATGATGTTGCTAGAAAAATATTGGATGCTAATGGATTAAAAAATGTAAAAGTTCAAGAAGTTAATGGAACTTTAACAGATCACTATGATCCTAAAAATAAAGTTGTTAATTTATCTAATGATATTTATAATGGAATATCTTTGGCATCTATTTCAGTAGCATCACATGAGTGTGGTCATGCTATTCAAGATAAAGAAGGGTATTCTTTTTTAAGACTTCGCCATCAACTAGTTCCATTTGTTAATATTGCATCAAGAGCTGGTTATATTATTATTATGATAAGTATTTTTGCATCATTATTAAAGCTTTTGTGGATTGGTATTGCTTTAGAATTTGTTATTTTACTTTTTCAGTTAGTAACACTTCCTGTAGAATTTAATGCTTCTAGTAGAGCATTAAAAAAAATTATTGAATTAAAAATAGTTGATGAGAAAGAATTATCTCATTGTAAAAGTATGTTAACAGCAGCTGCGTTAACATATGTAGCATCTGTTGCAACGGCAATTTTAGAAATTATACGATTAATTGCAATTGCTAGAAGGGACGATTAAAATAATGGTTAAAATAGTGCAAAGAAAAGAAGATGCCAATTGTATTACACATAATGGTACTATGCATGCAGATGAAGTTTTTGCAACAGCTTTTTTAGAAATGTATTTGGGTGATGTTCGTGTTTTTCGGACTAGTTCAATTGATGTTAATACTGTTTCAGAAAATACGCTTGTTTATGATATTGGTCGAGGGAAATACGATCATCATCAACTTGATGCAGTAAAAAGAGAAAATGGTATTTTATATAGTTCTATTGGTCTTCTTTGGAGAGATTTTGGAAAAGATTATTTAAGAAAATGTGATTTTTCTAATATTGATGATTTGTTTTTAGGAATTGATAAAGACTTGATTGAAGGAATTGATGCTGATGACAATGGTGTTTTTCCTAAAATAGATGCTCCTTATAAAGTTCGAACATTACCAAGTATTATTAAAATATTTAATCCAAGTTTCGATTCTGATGAAGTGGAAGATGAACAATTTTTGAGGGCTGTTGTTCTTGCTAAGATGATTCTTGAAGAAGAAATATTATATATTAATGGAAAAGTTATTTCTGATAAAAAAGTATTTGATATATTAGATGAGATTGATGAGAATAGTAAATATTTAATATTAGATGAATATTTACCTTATGAAGAAGTATTATTAAATCATGAAAAAGCAAAGAATATATTGTTTGTTGCATTTCCTTCTAATAGAGGAGGATATGCTATTAAAACGGTTCCTAAGGCCATTGATGATCATGCAGTACGAATGGATTTTCCGATGGAATGGGCTGGGCTACAAAATTATGAATTAGAAGAAAAATCGGGAATACCTGGTTTAAGATTTTGCCATTCTGGTCGATTTATTGTTAATTGTGAAAATTTAGATAGTGTTTACCAAGTTCTTTCTTTTATGTGTAAAGATGTGTAAAAAACGAATTTTTTTTAAGTTTCATATTTAAAAAAATTCTCTTAAATACTATTATTGTTGTGAGGTGTTTAATTTGTATAAAGATATTAGAAGGCAAGAAATGATTAAGAATACTGTTTATGTTTTCTTTATTCTTTTATTAGCAGTTGTTTCTACGTATTATATTTATAATAAATTTCAAAAGGTTCGAAGTGTTGATTTAAACTCTGATTTTTTAGATGTTACTTATTACGAGTCAACAGGAAATAAAATTTCTATTTCTAAAGTGATTCCAGTTACAGATTCAGTAGGATTGTCTTCAAATGCTTACTTGATTTCCATTAAGAATAATTTAACAGAAAAGGTAAAATATAAAGTTAAGTTAGAAGATGATTTTGAGTCCATATTACCAGAAGAAATGGAGCATTTAATTTCTAAGGATGATCTTCGGGTTTCTATTAAAGTTAATAAAAATGATAATAAGATTTATAATTTAAATGAATTAGAAGATGGAATTTTATTAGAAGATACAATTGATGCATTAGATAAAAATAATATAGCTATTCGAGTTTGGATTAAGCAAGATTGTTCCTTACCAATGGGAATTAATATGTATTATCATGGTGTTATAAAAGTTATTGATGAGAGTTTGTCAGATACAGATTTATCGGTATAACTAGTTATTTGTTGTTTATACTTGAATAATAGAAAAGCAAGACTAATTTTTTAATCTTGCTTTTTATTTGTTGTTTTATTGTGTTTATTTCTGTTTATAGTGTTTTTTGCCTATTTCTGGATTAAATTCTTTTCTTGTCATTAATTCTTCTAATTCATCATTAGTTAATAGTTCTACTTTTCTATAATCTATTGGTAATTCTAATATATTATTTAAATTTAAATATATATCAAAATCGCTATATCCACAGTATTCAACTACAATTTCTTTAGAATAAACTTCTATCCCTAACTCATTACATTCTTCTTTATACTTTTCCCATAATGCTGGTTTACTTAGAGATGTCATATAATGTAATAGGTTGTTATATATTATATCTTGCATTCTGTACCAGTTTTCGTCTCTTATTTTATCCCTCCACCGAAATATCAATTTTTCGTCAGGAGATGGTTCATGCATATTTTCCAATGGAAGTATGTATCTACCCTTGTTTATAAGCCATGAAGACCATTCATAAGAATAATTATAGCTGTAACTAATAATTTTTAGGGCTTGTTCTTCTTGTTCTAGATTCTTTCTTTTAGTTTTTATATCTATTAGCAATTGTTTTCTTGCTCTTAATGAAATTATATTGTTTGTATATTTATTGATATTATTGGTAATTTCTTGTCTATCTTCTTGCAACATTCGTAGAGATAGTGTACTATCATTATATAATATAATATTATTAATTCTTCTAGTTTTTCTTTTTGCTAATTTTTTTAATTTTAATTCTGTATTATATAATTCAGTTCTATTATATAATATACCATTTTTATTTCTTTTAATTAGTTTATTTATTAGTAATATAGCGGTATCTATTTCTTGAGTTATACAGCTAGTTCTTGTTGCGATTTCATCATCAAAAGAATAGTTCACTCCTATAAGTTTTATCTTACAATATGGTATTTCTAATTTTTTCATATTTTTCTTTATAAGAGCGTCAGATATTTTAAAGTATTCATTAGTCCATTTAACTTGTTCAAACAATTCTTTGATACATTCTTGTTCAGGGTAAAACATAATTAAATTACACTTAAAACCAAATCTTCTATATATATTATTACATTCAATAATACTTATATCTTCATCCGTTATAATGCTTCTTAGTATTGCTAATAATAATGAATAATTAACTTTATCTGGTGGGGAAATTTCCTTATAATAAGGAGGGTCAAAAACATAGTGCCGTTCTTTTTTAAATGGATTATCTGCTATATTGCATAAATGGGCATTGAATATTTTAGCTTTTAATAGATTAATATAATAATATGGATTGTATTTAATATCCATAATTATAAGTTTTTCTAGTAAATCTTCATTATATAATATTTGATCAATAGGTGTTTCAAATAAATCTTCTTTTTTGTTTTTTTCGATAATTAAATGTTTATTTTTTAAATTTTTAAGTTTTTGTTGTAAAAAAATTTTGAACCATTGTTTTTCTAAATTAGTGAGATTATCTTTAACAAAACTACATTCATTTTTTTCGTTTCGATATATAAATAATTCGATTTGTTTTCTGTATAATAGATTAAATTTTAGTGATATTACTTGTTTTTGTAATTCTTTTTTTTCTTTTTCTTTTAAATATGAACTATATATTTTTAATAATTCTTCTATATTATTTATGTTCTTAATTTCAGTATCTATATTTAGAAAATCTTTATAGTTATTTGAATTGTATATTTTTTCTATTAAGTTCATTATTGTTTCTTTTGCGATACTTCTTGTGTCATAAATGTATTCTTCTACTTTATATTCAATTATGCTAAGTTCATTAATAATATCATCTTCAAATTCTTGATATTTATTAAATTGCAATGCTTTTATTATATTGTAATAATCTATATAAAATCTTTCTTTTAGTTTTTTTAGTTCGTTAAATCCTGTTTCTCTACTTGATGAAATTTTATATAAATTGCTAGATGCTAAATATAATTCATTAATTCTTCTTTCTAATCTGGCAAATCTTGTTGAAATCATTTTTTCAGTTATGTTGATACTATTTGTATCTTTTTCTTCTTCATATTTATCTATATCGTCTAATAAATAAATGATTTTATTCTTATCATAATTTTCACTCAGTGTTTTATATTGAATAGCTAATTCTTCGGAAATTTTTATTGCACTAGCTATACTTATTTGTATTTCCTTAAGTCTAGAAATTGTATCATTAATTTGCCCATTTTCATTTATAATTAAAAATGATTTTTCATAGTCAGTGGAATTCTTGTTAATTTGTATTTTTTTTTCTAATTCTTGTAATCTATCTTCAATACTTTGATAATGATTTCGTAAAACTTCATTTATTATTATTAATTTATTGGTTCTAAATTTTAATTCAATATTTATATCTATAAAATTGTCTTTTAATTTGCTTATATCAAGGGGTTCTTCATCATTTTTTCTTTCATCATTTATAAATTCTTGAAGTTTTTTTTGCAAATGTTTTAAATATAAATAGTATTTTCTAAATAAAGTAGTGTTTTCATTTTCTTTTAAATTACTATTGTCATAAGAGAATTCAGCTAGATTTATATTATATTTTGTTTGAATTTCTAATAATATGTTTTGCTCTTTATATAATTTTGTTCTTTCAATATCTATTATATTCATTTTATATTCCTCTTTTTTTGCTAATAATGTGTAAAAATCTTTGTTTTATAGGATGTTTAGTATTTTAGTATTTATATTTAGTATTTTTTAAATAATAATTTGTTTCTCGAGTTTTATAAATTGTAGTGGCTTATTATATTACTTATTGTTTTATTTGTCAAACTATGTAAATTGCCAAATTGGTAGGTTTTTATTTGTAAGGGAAGTGCATTTAAACAAGAAATTTGTATAAATAATAAAAATACTCTTGATATTTTTTTGTTTTTGTGGGAAAATATTGTACTGGAAGTCCCTTTATACTTTACTAAGGTGAATGATATTAGTAAATTTCACGGGGATGGATGGAAATTGGTTCATGAAAATGAACAAAAAATTTAGATAATCCATTTAGTGATTTATTAAAAGATTTTGAAGAGGAGTGAGAATCATGAAATTAGATATTCAAATGTTTGCAGTTCCTTTCCGTAAGGTTTCTAAAACTAGAAAGAGAATGAGAAGAAGTCATAATGCTATGGAAATTCCTGGAATGAGCAAATGCCCAAGTTGTGGTGAAATGATTAAACCACATAGAGTTTGTCCAAAATGTGGTAGCTATAAAGGAAAAGTAGCTGTTGTTAAAGAAGAAGCAGAGTAAATCTGCTTTTTTATTTGTTTTTTTATATTAATTTTCTTCAAAAAATAGTATATAATTAATGTTATAAATCTTATAAATAGAAATAATTAATTAGGAGATAATGATGCAAGATAGTGTAAAATTTATACCATATAATCAATATTCAAAAGGCTATATTGATATTATTAATAGACTAAATAGTGATGAACTTTCAAAAAAGTATTTAGGTAGTAATTTGTATAACAATATAGAATATATTTTAAGAAGAAACGAAGAAGATGTGAGAAATGAATTTTATATAATAAGTTATCATAACATATTTGTTGGGATAATTTCTTTAACAAATAGGAGTAAAGATGATGAGCAGTTTGAAATTGATATAGGAATATTACCAGAATATAGAAAAAAAGGTATTGCTGAAAAAGTATCAAATATTTTTATAGATTATGTTTTTAATAATATAGAATCTATAGACAAGTTGTATTTTAAAATAGATTATGGGAATGAAGCTAGTGTTAGATTAGCTGAAAAGCAAGGACTTGAGTTATCTGATAGAAATGGTTCAACTTTCATATATACGAAGAGTAGAGAAAAAATGAAAGATGCTATTTCTAATAAAAAGTAGTGCTAAAATAAAGTATAAAAAATAAAAAGCAATCTTGTATTGGCTTTTTTCTTTGATATAATAAGGTAGTGGTGATTATATGAGGGAGAAACTTATAGTGTGTCCGAATGAGGAAAAGTTTCGAATATTGCAAGAATTGGAAACAAAAAGAGAACTTCATTCTTATAGATTTATGACAAAAGAAGAATATATGAAACATTATTTCTTTTCTTATGATGATTCAGCTTTGTTTTATTTAATGAAGAAATATTCCTTTCATATAGATGTTGCTAAAGTTATATTAAAATCATTATATGTGATTGATTTAGAAAAAGATTATTCTTCTTCTAAGCTTCAATTTTTAAAAGAAATAAAGCTTGATTTGAAAGAGCAGGGATATCTTTATTATTCTAATTTCTTTTTTAAATTTCTTTTAAAAAGAGATTTAGAAGTTCACAATTATTATGATTTAGATTTATATGAGGAAAAGGCACTTTCATCTAAAATAGAAATTCCTCAGGTTTTATTTTCACATCCTGTTTATGAATTTTCTTCTATGGAAGATGAAATTAACTTTGTTTGCTGTCAAATTATTGAGTTGTTAAATAAAGGGGTTGAACTTGAAAAAATAGCTTTATGTAATGTTTCTAGTGATTACTATTATACGATTGAAAAACTTTTTTCTTATTATCATATTCCAGTTATGATTCCATATCAAAATTCTATTTATGGAACAAAGGTCGTTTCTGATTTTTTAAGTACTGGTCAACTTGATTTAAATGATTCTAATAAGAGTATTATCAATAAAAAACTAATTTCTATTTTAGGTGATTTATCTATTTTTGATTTGGATGATCCCATTTATAATAAAATTTTTATTGATAAATTAAAACATACTTTTCTTCCAAATCAAAAATTAAAGAGAGCTGTTTGTATCAAAGATTTATTTTCAACTACATTTATGGATGATGAGTATGTATTTGTGATTGGATTTAATCAAAATTCTTTACCTAAAAATTATATGGATACAGAGTATTTATCAGATTTAGATAAAGAGGAGGTATCTATGTATTCTAGTGTTCAATTAAATGAAAGACAAAAGAGAACTATTCTTTATTTATTATCTAAAATAAAGAATTTGTATCTATCTTATAAATTATCAACTCCTTTTTCTAGATTTTATCCGTCTAGTTTAATTGATGAATTTCAAATGGAAGTTATTCATTTTAATAATGATACTTATTCTTATTCTAATTTTTATAATCAGTTAAGACTTTCAGAAAAGTTAGATATATTTCATTTGTATGGTGAAAAACAAAAATTTCTAGAAGAGTTAAATACTCACTATACTATTCCTTATAAAAATTATTCTAATCGTTTTTCTGGGATATCTCTTGATACTTATTTAAAGAACTTATCATATCCGTTACAGTTATCTTACACTTCTTTAAATAGTTATAATGAATGTAAGTTTCAATACTATTTAAAATACGTTTTAAAATTAGATGATTTTAAAGATAGTTTTTCTTCTTTTGTAGGTTCTATGTATCATAAAATACTTTCTTTATATAAGAAAACAGGATTTGATTTTGAAAAAGAATATTTGAATTATTTAAAAACAAGGGATTTATCAATGAAGGAGAAGTTGTTACTTGTTCGAATAAAAAAAGAATTATTAGAATTTATTGAGGTTTTAAAGAAACAAGATTTACTTACTGGATATGATTCTTCTCTTTATGAGAAAAAGATAGAAGTTCCTATTAATAATGATATTTCTGTTAAATTTGTTGGCTATATTGATAAAATTATGTATTATAAAAAAATAGATGATACTTATTTTTCTATTATTGATTATAAAACTGGTACCATTGATACTCATATTGAACCAATGAAATATGGTCTTCATATGCAATTACCAATTTATTTATTTTTAATTCATTATGGAAATTTATTTGATAATCCAATATTTACTGGAATTTATTATCAAAATATTTTATTTTCGTATCCTTCTTGGAGTTTAAAGATTGAAAAAGAAAAGAAAAATAGATATTTGCTTAATGGATATTCTACTGATGATATTTCTATTCTTTCTAGATTTGATTCTACTTATGAAGATAGTGAAATGATTAAGAGTATGAAGTATTCTTTAGAAAAAGGATTTGGTCATTATAGTAAGATAATTGATAATGATGCATTATATAAACTTTTGATTTATACAAAGAATCATATTTATGATAGGGTAGATTCTATTTTAAAGGCTGATTTTGATATTAATCCGAAGGTATATGAATCAATTAATGTTTCTTGTAAGTATTGTTCTTTTAAAGATATATGTTTTATGAGAGAAGATAATTTAGTTTATCTTGATAAAGTAGAAGACTTATCTTTTTTAGGTGGTGATAATTAATGGGATGGACAATTGAGCAACAACAAGCTATTGATACAGATGGAATGAATATTATTGTTAGTGCAGGGGCTGGAAGTGGAAAAACGGCTGTTTTAACTGCTAGAGTTCAACGTATTTTACTAACTGGTGTTCATGTTAATCAATTGCTTGTTTTAACTTTTACAAATGCTGCAGCTGCTGAGATGAAAGAGAGAATTCGTAAAACAATTTTAAAAACACCAGAACTTGCAGAAGAAAAAGATTTGATTGATAGTGCATATATTACAACCTTTGATTCATTTGCTTTATCAATTGTTAAAAAATATCATGATAAACTTAATATAACAAATCAAATTAAGATTACAGATGAAGTTATTATTGATATGAAAAAAAGAGAAATCCTTGATATTATTTTTGATGAATACTATTTAAGCCCACAAAAGAGCTTTATGAATTTAATTCGAGATTTTTGCTTAAAAGATGACCAAGAACTTAAAGAATATATTTTAAATATATATTGTAAAATTGAATTAAAATATAACAAGAGGGAGTACTTAGAAAATTATTTTTTAGAAGAGTTTAGTTTGTCAAAAGTAAATTCTCTTTTAGATGAATATCTTGGTTTGTTGATTGAAAAACAACAATTTCTTGAAGAATCTATTTCTTCTTTAGAACTTTATTTTGATGGTGATTTTGTTGGAAAAATCTTGGATAATTTTAAAGTGTTCCTTAGTGCTAAAACATATAATGAATTTGTAGGCGGATGTGATTATAAAAGTATTTCTGTACCAAGAGGAACAGATGAAGATGCTAAACGAGCAAAGAAGAGTGTGTTTGATATTGCTAGTTCAATAAAAGAACTTTGTATTTATCCATCTTTAGAAGAAATGAAAGATGAATATCTTTCTACGAAGGATTATGTTTTGTCTCTTGTTGATATTTTAAAAGAACTTGATAAAAGACTTGATTTTTACAAGCTTTCAGAAGAAGTTTTTTCTTTTACAGATATTAGTCGTTTGGCGATTCAAATCGTAAAAGAAAATAGAGATGTTTGTGAAAGACTTAGAAATCAATTTCATGAAATATTAGTTGATGAATATCAAGATACATCTGATACCCAAGAACTTTTTATTTCTTTAATTTCTAATAATAATGTTTATATGGTAGGAGATATTAAGCAGTCAATTTACCGTTTTCGTAATGCTAATCCATATTTATTTAAAAATAAATATGATACTTATCGAGATACGAATCTTGGAATGAAAATTGATCTTTTGAAAAACTTTCGTTCAAGAAAAGAAGTTTTGGATAATATTAATTTGCTTTTTGATTTTGTTATGGATGATGATTTGGGTGGAGCTGATTATAAGGCTAGTCATCGAATGGTCTTCGGAAATGAGATGTTTATTCATGAAGGGGCTACAGAACAAAATTATAATTTAGATGTTATTACTTATGATAAGAAAAATTTAGGAAAAATAACATTATCTGAAGAAGAAGCTTTTATTATTGGAAATGATATTATAGAGAAAGTAAATAGTAAATTTCAAGTTTTTGATAAAGATTTGAAAAAGCTTCGTAATATTGAATATAGAGATTTTGTTATTTTACTTGATAAAAGTCGTGATTTTGATTTATATAAGAAAATATTTGAATATTTACATATTCCTCTTTCAGTATTAAAGGAAGAATCTTTAAAAAAAGATGAAGATATTTTAGTTATTAAAAATTTATTTCGATTTTTACTTTGTTTAAAAGAAAAAAGATTTGATTTAGAGTTTCGATATACTTTTGTGTCTTTATGTCGTAGTTTTTTGTTCTCGATGCCTGATAGTGAAATTTATGATATTTATGTTTCTAATCGATATCAAGAGACGGAATTGTATCAAAAGGCTAGTAGTCTTTTAGATTCTATGGATATTATGAATATTAGTAAGTTCTTTTTACTTGCCTTAAATACTTTTTCTTATGAAGAAAAAATAATAACAATGGGAAGAGTGTATTCATTTCGAGTTCGTGAAGAATATTTATACCAACTCTGTCAAAGTTATGAAGAAAAAGGAAAAACAATTTATGAATTTGTTCCTTATTTAAATCAGATTTTTGAAGGGAATTATGATTTAAAATTTAATGTTTTTTCTGAAGATAGTAATAGTTGTAAAATCATGACAATTCATAAATCTAAGGGATTAGAGTTCCCTATTTGCTATTTTGCAGGTTTTTCTTCAAGATTTAATATGAGTGAATTAAAAGAAAAAATTTTATATGATAATCGATATGGAATTATTTTGCCAAAAGTAGAAGAATCTTATAAAGATACTTTTATAAAGACACTCTTGAAAATAAAAACAAGAAGAGAAGAAATTTCTGAGAAGATTAGACTTTTATATGTGGCACTTACTAGAGCAAAGGAAAAAATGATTTTTGTTCTTCCTAAACAAGATGAAGACAACGAAGTTTTTGATGTTGTACCTTTTCTTTTAAGAGAACAATATAATTCATTTTTATCTATTATGAAGAGTATTTATTCTGTTTTATTACCTTATATTAGAGAAAGTAATGTGCTTGGAACAAAAGATTACTTAAATCATTTAAAAAATGTTTCTAACGAGCTTATTTTAGAAGAAGATAATTTAAAAGTATCAGAACTTTCTATTGCTTCAGAAAGTATTCAAGAAAATCATTTTTCAAAAGATAGTTTATATCTTATTACGAAGAAAGAAAAAGAGCAAATGATGTTTGGTACAAAAATTCATGAAATTTTAGAGGAAATGGATTTTTTTGATTATAATTTAGATGATTATTCTATACCTAGTTTTGTAAAAGAAAAAATTAAAGCATTTTTAGATAGTGATTTAATAAAAAAACATTGTTCTTGTTCTTTTTATAAAGAATATGAATTTTTAATGGAAGAAAATGATATTGTTTCTCATGGGATTATTGATTTATTAATTGAAGGAGAAGATTATTATATTATTGTTGATTACAAGCTTAAAGATATCAGTGATTTAAATTATGATAAGCAATTAAATGGATATCGAAATTATATTGAAATGAAGACTGATAAAAAAGTATTTTGTTATCTATATTCTATTTTTGATGAAGAGTATCGTGAAATTCTTTAAATTAGTCAATCTGTCTAGTTGTTTGATTAAGTGATGTTGTTTCTTGACATTTATTTATCTTTCATGTTATAATCTATGTGTTTGACGCCTCATGCTCAAACCGCATTGAAAAGGTAAAAACGATATTATCGTACCTTAAGAGCGAGTCTTAAGTTAAAAGAAGGAGGTAAATTATGAACGGGAAAACTGCTGTAATTAAAGCTGGAGGAAAACAATATTATGTTACAGAAGGTTCTGAGATATTTGTTGAAAAAGTAAATTGTGAACCTGGTAATATAATTACTTTTGATCAAGTTTTAATGCTTGACTCAAAGGTTGGAAATCCTTATCTTACAAATGTCACTGTTCAAGGTGAAGTTCTTAAGAATGGTAAAGGAAGAAAGATTAGAATATTTAAGTATAAATCAAAAGATCGTTCTAATAGAAAAATGCAAGGACATAGACAACCTTATACTAGAATTAAAATTACAAAAATTAATGGGTAATTTATGATACGCGTTATTGCAAAAAAAGATAAAGAAAAATATCTGAAAGTTACAATATCAGGTCATGCATTGTATGATGAGTATGGTAAAGATATTGTATGTAGCGCTTGTAGTAGTATTGTAACAACTACTGTTAATGGAATTTTAGCACTTAATAAAGAAAGTCTAGATTATAAAGTTAATGAAAAGGGAATGTCTATTAATATTAAAGATATGGGAGAGACAACTCAAAGATTAATTCATAATATGATTTGTCTTTTGAAAGAGTTGGAAGAAAACTATCCAACGAATATTGAGGTTAAGTAAGGAGGAGAATTATGAAGTTTTTAAGATTAGATATCCAATTATTTGCTCATCATAAAGGGCAAGGATCAACATCTAATGGTCGTGATTCTGCAGGACGTAGACTTGGAGCAAAAGCAGCAGATGGTGAGTTTATCACAGCTGGTTCTATTATATATCGTCAAAGAGGAACAAAAATGTTCCCAGGAGTAAATGCTCGTCGTGGAAATGATGATTCTATTTATTCTACTGTTGATGGGATTTTAAGATTTGAACGTTTAGGAAGAAGTAAGAAGCAAGCTTCTGTTTATCCTGTAGGTGAATAAAAAAATGGAGCCATTAGGCTCTTTTTACTTTTTTTTAATGATATATTTTGTATAATGTAAAATAGAGGTGTTGTTATGAATAATATAATAAATGTTTTAAATGAGAATAATGAATTAGAGGAAGTAGAAGTTATTGACTTTTTTCAATTGGATGAATATGATCATGAATATGTATTATATACAAAGAATGAAGAAGATGGGGAAGATACTGTTACTTATGTTTCAATATTGAATGAAGTTGGTGATGATAAATTCCAATTTGAAGAGATAACTGATCAAGAGGAATTAAAGAAAGTTGAAGAAAAAATTGAACAGGAATTAGATTTATTAGCAAGTGAATAGGGGGATAATACTATGTTTAATATTGAAGTAATTAAAATGATACAAAGAAAAAAAATGAGAGAGCAAAGTAATGCTAATATTAGTGATGATATAAAAGATAATTTAAAAAAGGAAATCAATTATTTAAATTTAGTGATTATAAGATATGATATTGCTAAATTATTGGGACTAGAAAATAATCAGGATTATATTAATGTTAATTTTTTAGGGATAGAGAATGAAAATGTTCATGATTATAATCTTACGCCAGAGCAAATGAATGAATATAATAGATTAGTGGCACAAATACCACCTGAACAAATGCGAAGATATTTTATAAGAAAAGCAATGGCTGATGTTATCGGAGAGGAAAACAGTTCTAAATTTAAAGATAAAGATTATGAAGGAATAGAAAATTTTAATCCTGCTTTGATTAGATATAATTTTACTACTGATCAAATAAAAAAAATTACTGATTTAGCAGCTAACTTAGCTAGTATAGGTGTTGATTCTACTACTCGTGTAGATGTTAAAAAAGAGGCAGAAGATTTAATCAGAGGTCTATTTAATGAATTAAATATTGATGATTCTACTAAATATAATAATATTAAGAACTATTATTTTAGTTTAATGGATATTTTATTAGAAACTATTGATGAAAATACAAAGAATACAATATTTTTAGATGTTTCTAATTATGATTTAGCTTATGATTTAATTATGAAATATCCAGAAGTAAAAGTTAAAATGAGTATAAATGGAATAAAAAGTATGATAAATAATATGGATTTATCTAATATGACTCCAGAGAAATATGATAAATGTTTAGAAATGCTTTGTTCTAATATTAATGAATTATATGCTGAAGATAGTAATAAAGTTACTATTGAGGGCTTAATTAATGGAGTTAGAAGAGAAAATTATAGTTTAAGAAGTGATTTGGTTTCTCATTTAGGAGATATAGAAAATGTTAAATTAGATATTCAAGATAATGAATATATTGATTTTATTAATTATATAGATGGAAATTATGATAGTTTTAAAGAGGTAGATAGACAAAAATATTTTTCATTGTTAAAGAGAAGAATAGATATAGCCAATGATGGTGATGTACCAGCACTTTTGGAATTTCTTAATAAAAACTTTGATAAGTTAAGTGATCAAGATAAATCTAACTATTATTCTTTATTAAAAATTGTAGTTAGTAGGGATATTAATAATTTAGAAAAAACAGAGGATCTTAATGCATTATTAGTAAAACTTACAAATAAAGATTTATCTAAGAGATTGCAGAAAGATTTTAGTAATAATCAAAATATTAAATTTGGTAATAAGCATTTAAGTTCTTATGATGCTTTAGTTCAAGATACTGTTAGTAAACTTGAAAAGAAGAAGATGGAATATCAAAAGAAAAAGGAAAATGCTAAGGGTAGTTTTTTTGGGACTTATTATGCTGTTAAGATTAAAGATATTGATAGGGAGATAGAGAGAGTAAAAAAAATAAATCCTGCCGGTTATGAAAATAGTTTTGTTCTTAAGAATCTTGATGATGCATATAATGGAAAAACTACTCAGATAATTGCTCTTAATAAGGAAATAGAAGAATTAAAAGGAATAAAAGAACAATTAAAATCTAATTTTCAAAAAAAGAGAATAGATAAAAAAATTGCTAAAAGAAATGAAAAAATAAAAAAGTTGCAACAGTCTAAAATTAAAATTGTAGGTAAACAAAAGAAAATAATGTTACCTAGTTTAGCATTAGAAATAAGAAAAGGTAGATTTAATGATCATGCAGAATCCAAGGCTGAAGTATTTACTGATTATGCAAATGAATATAAAATACTTGCCGATACTGAAAGAAGAATGGGAGGATACTTTGGAAAAATTAAAGCATTATTTTATGATTTAAAGTCCAATAAGTATGAAAGTAAAGCAGCTTTTAATAGAAACATGTGTGACTTATTAAGAGCTAGTAATGTAAAGATTAATGGAAGTAATAGATATATAGTTGCTTCTAAACTGTTGAATCAAGCAAGGAATAATCAAATTCATAATGTTCAAGTAAATATGGGTAAGTAATAAAGCATAAAGGAGATTGTTATGTTTGTAGATGAAGTAGAAATTAGAGTTGAAGCTGGAAAAGGTGGAGACGGTTGTACTGCCTTTCGTCGTGAAAAATATGTTGCGATGGGAGGACCTTATGGTGGC
>CADBNY010000143.1 GCA_902796215.1 uncultured Erysipelotrichaceae bacterium
AATTCTTAAATGCATATCCAAATCTTGTGCATTATGATGAGTTGTAAATGGTCTAGCAGCAGCTCCAGTTAATAATGTTGTTAAAATAGGAGTTTCTACTTCTACAAAACCTTTATTATCTAGAAATTTTTGAATACATCTAATAATTTTCGGTCTCATAAATGCAACTTTTCTGCTCTCTTCATTTACCATTAAGTCAACATAACGTCTTCTATATCGTTCTTCCTTATCAGTTAAACCATGAAACTTCTCTGGCAATGGCCTAAGAGCTTTAACTAAATGAGTATATTCTAAACATTTAATAGTAACTTCACCAGTCTTAGTTTTCATAATTTTACCATATACTCCAACAATATCACCAATATCTGCGGATTTAAATAAATTATAGTCATCTTCACCTATATCATTAATAGATATGTATATTTGAATAGAATCAGTTTTATCTTGAATAGTAAAGAAAGAAGCCTTTCCCATTTTTCGAATAAACATTATTCTTCCTGCTACTTTTGCTGTATCTTCCATATTTTCAAATTCATCATGCTCAATAGACCCATATTTTTCTTTTATATCAACTGCATAATCTTCCCTATCATATCTTTGTCCAAACGGATCTAAACCAAGAGTTTTCAACTTTTCTGCCTTTTCTCTTCTTACTAATTCTTGTTCTGTGAAACTTCTCATAAAAACCTCCTAACTTTCTCTTACAACCATTGTATGTGCTAATCTATCATGAACAGCGCAACCATCTTCTCGATTCATAACCATAATTATAGAAACAATTACAATAATCCACTGAATAATCTCCACAAATACAGTTAAATATAAATAAATACTCTTGGGACTAAATAACATAATTCCAAAGTTTATAATATCAAATAATATAAAATTAGCAATAAAAGCTCTAAATATCATTTGATTCATAAATAATTCTCCATCATTAGAAACTACCTTTATTTTTAACATTTTTTTACCTAAAGTCTGTCCTTTAGCATAAATTTGATAAACAATAAAATACAAAACATTAAATAATATCGTAATTAAAGATACTATTCCAGAATTTCTAGCTAATTTATAATAAATATTTGCATATTCCTCCAAATATATCTTAGTATCAACTTCTCTATTTTGAAATTTTTGAACAACTTCAATACTTTTTTCTTCCAATTTAGAAATCTTTTTAGTATCCACAAAAGGAGTTGTAACAAGAGATACTATAAAAGAAACAATTAACATATCAATTATAAACGCAAAAAATCTTTGCAAAAACATAGCTTTCTTTTGTTTATCTTTTCTTTCATCATATTCTTTTTTTTCCTTTTTATTCACCATTTTCTTCCTCCTTAAACTCACTTAATAAACAAATTATATCATGAATATTAGATGTTTGATAGATTTTATTTTTTAAGTTCCTAGCAGATTTTATTCCTTTAAAATACCAAGAAATATGATTTCTAATTTCCAAACAAGCTATTTTTTCATCCTTTAATTCTCTTAACAAATTTAAATGTCTCAAACACAAATTAACTCTATCAGATATTCCAACATTTATAACTTCTTCTCCATTTAAATAACGAATTGTATTCTGAATAAGCCAAGGATTCCCCAAAACACCTCTTCCAATCATAACAGCATCACAATGGGTTTCATCTAACATTCTTTTAGCATCTTCTGGAGTTTTAATATCACCATTACCAATTACTGGAATCGAAACAGCATCTTTAACTTGACGAATAATATCCCAATCAGCTTTTCCCGAATAACCTTGACTACGAGTTCTTGGATGAACACAAATAGCAGAAGCACCTGCTTTTTCAACTGTTTTTGCAACTTGAACAGCATTAATATGCTGACTATCCCAACCACTACGGATTTTAACAGTTACTGGAATTGGAACAGAATCCACAACAGATTGAACAATTTCATATATTTTATCAGGATTTTTTAACAAAGCACTACCAGCTTGAGCTCGAACTGCAACTTTTGGTACAGGACATCCCATATTAATATCAATAATATCTGGTTTCATATTCTCATATATATATTTAGCAGCCTCTACAAAAGATTGCTTATCACTACCAAATATTTGTTGAACAATCGGCCTTTCTCCTTCAGTCATAGTAAGCATATCAAGTGTCTTTTTATTTCCAAAAGTAATAGCTTTATCACTAACCATTTCAGCATAAATTAATCCACAGCCAAATTCTTTACAAATTCTACGAAAAGCAGAATTACAAACTCCAGCCATAGGAGCTAAAACAACCTGATTCTTAATTTTTACACTTCCTATATTCCACTCCATAATAATTCCTTTTCTCAACATGCATATTATATACTAAATATTAAATGAAAACAACAAAAAAGACTTCAAAAAGTCTTCTTTTCTTATTTCTGTTTTTTTAATAAATCTCGAATTTCTTCAAGTAATTGAACCTCATCAGATTTTATGACAGGCTCATCTTTAGCTTTTTCTTTTTTACCAACAGTCATAAGTTTATTAACAACTTTCAGCAAAACGAACAAAACTAATGCCATAATTAAAAAATTAATAACCGAAGTTATAAAATCACCATAGCGAATAACTTGACCACCATAAATTTTTAATGTCCCACCAACTTCAGCACCACCAATACCATTAATCAATGGATTAATAAAATCTTCCGTTAATGCAGAAACAATTCCTTGAAAAGCACCTCCAATGATAACTCCAATTGCCATATCCATTACGTTTCCACGTAAAATAAAAGCTTTAAATTCATCAATAAATGAAAATCCTTTTTTCTTTAAATCCTCTTTACTAACTTTTTGCACCATTCTTTCCACTCCTTTAATTATATTATAGTAAATTTTTACAATTTTTCAAGAAAAAAGTAAACACATATTCCTGTGTTTACTCATTAAATACTATAGATTATACATCTAATTCTTTTAATAATTCTGCCTTATTCATTTTTGAATAATTCTTAATCCCTTTTTCCTTAGCCAATTCTCTTAATTTTGTAATAGATAAACTTTCCAAATTATCATCATTTTCTTCTGGCATTTGACCATTTTCTACTAAATAATCAATTTGTTCTTTTGTTAAAGTTTCATATTCTAATAATGTTTCTGCAATTAATTTTAATAAATCTTTATTTTTCTTAATAATATCAACTGCTTTTTTATGACAATCATCAATGATTTTTCTCATTTCCATATCTATTTCATTAGCAACTTCATTGGAAAAATGTTGAGGTTTATTATAGTCCCTTCCTAAGAATACACTTCCTGATTGTTGTTCAAATTGAAGTGGTCCTAAATCACTCATACCATATTCAGTTACCATAGCACGAACAATTTTAGTAGCCTTCTCAAAGTCATTATGAGCACCAGTAGTAATTTCTCCAAAAATAATCTCTTCAGCTGTTCTACCTCCTAAAAGACCTGTTATTTCTTCCAACAAATCAGTTTTTGTAGAACATAACTTCTCTTCAGTTGGAACCATCATATTATACCCACCAGCTGAACCTCTAGGAATAATAGTAACTTTTTGAACATCACTAGCACTTCTTAATTTTAAACCAATAACAGCATGTCCAGCTTCATGATAAGCAACTAATTTTCTATCATCTTCACTATACTTATGACTTACTTTAGCAGGCCCCATAAGAACTCTATCAGTTGCTTCATCAATTTCACTCATAGTTATTTCTTCTTTATTTCTTCGAACAGCAAGCAAAGCAGCCTCATTTAATAAATTTTCCAAATCAGCTCCACTAAAACCAGGAGTTCTTTTAGCTAAGTTTTTTAATGTAATTCCATCTGCTAAAATTTTATTCTTAGCGTGTACACCTAAAATTTCCTCTCTTCCTCTTACATCAGGTAAATTAACAGTTACTTGTCTATCAAATCTTCCTGGACGAAGAAGTGCAGGATCTAAAACATCTGGTCTATTTGTAGCAGCAATAATAATAATTCCTTCATTTGCTCCAAAACCATCCATTTCAGTAAGTAATTGGTTTAATGTTTGTTCTCTCTCATCATGGCCTCCACCTAAACCAGTCCCTCTTTGACGACCAACAGCATCTATTTCATCAATAAAAATTAAACAAGGTGCATTTCTTTTTGCTTGTTGAAACATATCACGAACACGACTTGCTCCAACACCAACAAATAATTCAACAAAATCAGATCCACTAATAAAATAAAATGGAACATTTGCTTCTCCAGCAACAGCTCTTGCAAGTAAAGTTTTACCTGTTCCTGGAGGACCCATTAATAAAACACCTTTAGGAATTCTAGCACCTAATTTTTGAAACTTCTTTGGATCCTTTAAGAAGTCTATTAATTCTTTTACTTCTTCCTTTTCCTCCTTTAATCCAGCAACATCTTTAAAAGTTACTTGATTATCTTCAGTATTCAAACGAGCTCTGCTCTTACCAAAATCTAAAGAACTCTTATTTCCTGCCATTTGTCTACTAAAGAACCAGAAAGCAGCACCTACCAATAAAACAATAGGAACAACATTAACAAGAATTAATAATAAAGATGAAGAATCTGGATCAGGTTGAACTGTTAATTTCATTTTATTCTGATCACTAGCTTTAACTATTTTCTTCATTACTTCTTCAGATAAAGGTAAAACTGCTTCAAAACTTTCATTTTCTTTATAATTATTTAAAGAACCACTTACTTCATATACATAACCATTACCTCTTGGAACTAAATGAAGTTCAGCTACTTTTCCCTTATCCAATTTTCCAATAAATTCATCATAACTAAAATCATGAACATCTTTATTCATTACTGTAAGCACATAAAAAGCACCTAACATAATGATACCCAAAAAAACATATGGTAATAAACCCTTCTTTAAGGTTTTTTTATTAATTTTTTTATTCACAGACATTTCCTCCTAACTGTATTTCAATATTATATCATAATCATCTGATTTTTTTTTGTCAAATTTAGATTTTTTTATTCCCGGTATCCAAACAACATTTCCTACTGAGTCTACCACAATTGGCCATGCATCTCTTTGAACCAAATCAACTTTCTTATCAATAAAAATATCTTTAATCTTTTTTGTACCATTAAGACCTTTTACTTTTATTTTATCTCCCATTTTTCTCGTCCGAACAATAAGTGGTAAAACAATATCTTTACTATTTAAGCGACAAACATTATTACTATTCTCATTTATAGATTCTACTTTCTCAATATGATGATTATTTGGTAAAACAACATATTGGTCAAATTCAATCTCATAATTAGAAATAATATCAGTTTCTCTAGCAAATTCAATATATTGATATTTTTTCATTACAATAACTTGATTTGGCAAATTGATAAAACCATTAGCTTTCTTACTATGAATAAATTTTAAAATTAATTCAATATGTTTATCTCCCAAAAGAATCAAATCATCTTGATAAAAATCGCTTAATAAATAATATAAAATTTCTTTTTGAATATAAGAATCTTCTTCTAAAAATTTTGAAATAATTATTTTTTTATCTTCCATGACTCGAAGAATAGCTTTTGTTCGAACTTTATCAATAAATTTACTAGCCTCATACAAAGTATTACTAAACTTTAGAAATTTTAAATGAACATTTAGATTTTCCTTCTTTAAAGGCTTTAAAATATACTTCCGATATCGATTTCTAGTATATTTATCTTTATTATTTGAACTATCAACATAATACTTTACTCCATTTAATAAATCATATTTTTCAAGCTCTTCTTTTGTATAATGAATAAGAGGACGAACAATAGAATAATTATTCATCGGTACAATTCTTTTAAAGCCCCCATATCCTCCTAAATTAGAACCTCTAACAATCCTCATTAAAATTGTTTCTACTAAATCATCTCCATGATGAGCCGTCATCAAATAATTAGCATTATATTTATAAACAATATTTTCAAAAAAATTATATCGAATATTTCTAGCTTCATTATGAAAATTATCATCCCCATAATCTTCTATAACCATAGATTCAAAAGCTATATGATGTTCTAAGCAATAATTTCTTAAAAATTCTGCTTCTTGATAACTCTCTTTCCGAACATTATGATTAACATGAGCTATTATCAAAAACAAATTATATTTTTCACGAATTTTTAATAACATATCAACTAAAGCCATAGAATCAGGACCAGCTGAACAACCAATAACAATTCGATCATCCTTATGAAAAATAAAATCATTATCTATTTTAATCATAAAAAATCCACCCAATCAACATATATTATAACAGAAAAAAAGAAAAATAAACATTTATTCTTCTGGAATCTGCAAAATATATTCTCCATCCTTTGAATAAAGATATTTTTCTCTAGCATATCTCGCTATATAATCAGGATTTTGAAGTTTATTAGCATCTACTTTTAACTCCTCCTCCTTTTCCTTCAAACTTGTTAGTTTTTTATCTAAATCTTTTTTCTCATGATATTTTTCAAATATCTCTAACCAATACTTACCGATAGTAAATGTCATCACAAAAATAATAACAAAAGAACCAACTCCAAAAAACAACAATCTAGTTCTAGTTTTGCGTTGAACTTTACGTTTTAATTTCTTTTTCATTGCCATAACATTCACCTACCTTTACACCATATATTATACTACAATTAAAGAATTATATCGCATAATATTTTTTGTACTTTACACATATTTACATTACTTATTTTGACAAAAATGATAAGATAGTAAAAATCCAAAGATAAGAAAAAGAAAAAAGTATGCATGAATAATCCCATTATTAAATAAAAATAATATTAAAAAGTAAATAAATGCGCTAACAATACAAAAAAAAGCATTAAAAATAATCCTAAAAGTCCTTTTTTTATAAAATAAATAAATACGTACCCTATAAATCAAAAAATAAAGAAAAAAGCCATAAATAAAAGATATCAAAAAACTAATTATTTGATCTTTTAAAAGCATCATTTAAATAACCTACTTAAAACACTCTCTTCTCTTTCCTTCTTTTTACCTTCTAAAATATAATCAAGAGAATTAATTGTTCCTTTTATAGTAACATTACCAGCTAATGTATCCAACTTAATCAATTCTAACCCTTCCCCCTTAACAATCATAAATCCCATAGTTGTTTCCAATAAAAAATGAAGATTATCAAAATTTTCTATTTTCTTAACTCCAGTAATAACTAATGTTTTTCTCTCCAACAAACTAATGCTATGATTATAATTACTAACAGTAGAACTTTCTCTATCCATAACAATCCTCCCAATAAATAATATGAAAAAAGAAAAATAATAGTACAAAAAAAACACTGAAAATCAGCATTTTTCTTTTTTTATTCTTCTTCAGAAACATCTTCTGCTTTATCATAAGCTTCTAAAATTGCTTCTTCAAACATTGAACGAATTTCAGGATTAATTGGATGTGCAATATCACGATATCCACCCGTAGCTGTCTTTCGACTTGGCATTGCTATAAATAGACCGTTGTCTCCTTCAATAATTCTAATATCATGTACTGCAAAACTGTCATCTAATAAAACAGATGCAATTCCCTTCATACGAGAACCTTCCTTTTCAATTTTACGTACATTTACTGATGTAATCTTCATAAGATTTTCCTCCCTC
>CADBNY010000144.1 GCA_902796215.1 uncultured Erysipelotrichaceae bacterium
CATATCAAGAACTTTGCCTCCAACTTCTTCAAGCGGGATTGTTTCAAGAAGAAGTCTACTGCCAAAGTCCAAACCGTCCTTTGAAAAAACACCGTTGTCAGTACAAAAGATGAATTTTTTTTCTAATACAAAACACTCTGTTTTAACTATTTTACTTGGTAAATTTTGATTATCAAAATATTGTCCCATTTTATCACCTAAAACAAAAAAAGAAGAAGAAAAACAATGTATAAAAACCTATTTTTCTTCCTTTCGAAACATATGATACAACAAAACATAAAAACTGTCAACTTTTTTTTAATAAAATTTACTAAATTTAACAAAAAGCTCTTAATTATTTTTTTCTTCACACAAACTATCTAAATATGAAGAACATTTATTTAAATTCTGAATTAAACGATAATTATTTTCTATCTGGTTAAAACACTTTTCAATAGAAGTATAAGCATTCTTTCCTTTCCAATAAGAACCATTCTCATCCCCTTTTTGCAATATAAGAACACTTTTTTCTAACGAAGATAACGCAAAAGCTAATTTATTTATTTCACTCTTTAAGTCTTCTGATAAACTTTTAATCTGAGAATTAACCATTTTATCACCTACTTATCTTTCATAGAATTAATTTTCTTTTCTAATTCCATAATCTTTAAATCAATATCATTAATAGAAAAAGTTTTTAAATCCCTTGAATAGTTTTTAAGAACCTCTCTCTTTAATTTATCAATAATATTAGCTTGTCCCTTTACTCTCTTAGCCCATCCTTTATAAATACCAACACGATTACCTTTAATATACTTATTTTTTACCACTTTATTTAATAACATATTAATATTAATCAGAGATGAATGTATATTGGCAAATTGTTCCTGCATATCACTTTGAATTGAATTAGCTTTTTCACCATTAACATAAAATTCATTCTTATTAATATCAATTTCTTTTTCAGAAGACACTGCTAAATCAAACTTTCCCATATACAACTCCTTATTATATCTATGCTCAATTATAACAAGAAAAAAAAGAAAAAACAAGACAAAAAAAATCATAAGTAATGAAAACCTTATGACTCTAAAAAATAATATCAAATCAACTTCAATTCAAAATTACTTTTTATAATTATTAATCGTCTGATAAACAATTAAACAATTGGTTTCATGAAAACTATTACTCTATTCGCTAAAATAGACTGCTTTCATTTACAGCTGCAATAGCATCACTATTTCGTAAAGTATCCTTCTTTACCTAAAACTGTAATTTACAATAGTAATGATAAGATTTAAGTGTCAATCATTATAAAATAATAATAAAGCTCTTTCTTATTTTATAATAAACACTCAAGTACTATTGATAAATAAATTATAATACTAATGATTGACTAATGTCAATACAAAATTTCTTTTTTTATAAAAAATATTCATTTGCTTAGTGAAGTTGTCAACAAAAAAGAAGTTAATTACTTAACTTCTACAGTAGCACCAGCTTCTTCAAGCTTAGCTTTGATTTCATCAGCTTCAGCAGTTGAAATATTTTCTTTAACAACACCGTTTGAATCAACGATATCTTTAGCTTCTTTTAAACCTAAACCAGTAATTTCTTTAACAGCTTTGATAACTCCAACTTTTCCAGCTCCTGGATCAGCAATAGATACAGTAACAGTACTTGGTGCAGCATCAGCAGCAGCACCTCCTGCAACTGGAGCAGCAACAGCAACAGCACTTGGATCAACACCAAATTCCTCTTTCATTGCATCTACTAATTCCTTAATTTCTAATAAATTCATTTCTTTTAAACTACTGATAAAATCTTCTCTTGTTAATTTAGCCATTTTTATTTCCTCCTTACATTTTTATTTATTAATTTTCTTTTTGTTGACTATATAAATCTAAGCAAATAGATAAATCTTTTACAAGACCAATCATACCACCAGCAAGCATAGTAAGTAATCCATCTCGTGAAGGTAAAGTTGCATATTCAGCTAATTTAGCTTGATCAGCTTTTTCTCCATCAACAATTCCTACTTTTAAAACTAGTGCTGGATGTTCTTTGGCAAAATCAGATAAAACCTTAATAGGAGCTACTTGATCCTCCCCATATGCAAAAGCACTTGGGCCAGACAAAGCTTCACTAAGATCTAGGCCTAGATCATTAAAAGCACGAGACATCAAAGTATTTTTGTATACTTTATAATCCGAATTAGTCTCTCTTAATTTAATTCTCAATTCTTTGGCTTCACTATCTGTAATTCCACGATAATCAAATAAAACAATAGTCTTTGCATTTTCTGTTTTTTCCTTAATTTCATTAATTACAGCTTGTTTTTGAGCCAAAATTGCTTCACTTGCCATAGCACACCTCCTTTTCTAAAGTACCATAAAAAAGTTCCTTTACTAGACAGCAAAAGAACTTTATAATC
The DNA here is from genome assembly GCA_902796215.1 of uncultured Erysipelotrichaceae bacterium. Classification (GTDB taxonomy): domain Bacteria; phylum Bacillota_I; class Bacilli_A; order RF39; family UBA660; genus UBA3789. The sequence continues at coordinate 2,414 of CADBNY010000144.1, forward strand.
AGATATTACTAAGTCCTCGGTAGGATTTACTCTATACCTACTGTCTATGGCACTCATAAATTGTTTTTATTATATCTCAAAAATTTCTATTTGTCAAAACTATTTTCAACTTTGATTCCTGGACCCATAGTTGAAGAAATAGAAATGTTCTTAATATAATCACCTTTTACAGTTGCAGGTTTAATTCTAAGAATTTGAGAAACAAATGCATCTAAGTTAGCAAGTAAATCTTCTTCAGAAAAAGATGCTTTTCCAATAACACCATGAACATTTCCAAAACTATCTGTTCTATATTCAACACGTCCTGCTTTAACTTCCGATACAGCTTTTGCTATATCTAAAGTTACAGTACCAGTTTTTGGATTTGGCATTAAACCTTTAGGTCCTAAAATTCTACCCAATTTTCCAAGAAGTGGCATCATATCTGGAGTAGCAATCATAGTATCAAAATCAAACCAATTTTCTTTTTCTATTTTTTCTAAGATATCTACATCTCCTACATAATCAGCACCTGCATCCTTAGCTTCTTGAGCTTTTGGACCTCTTGCAACAACTAAAACTTTTTGTGTTTTTCCAGTTCCCTTTGGTAGAACAATTGCTCCTCTTAATTGTTGATCAGCCTTTTTTGTATCTAAATTTAATCTCATAGCAATTTCAATTGATCCATCAAATGAACTTACAGAAGTATCTTTAACTAATTTAATAGCTTCTTCTTTTGAGTATAATTTATTTTTCTCAATTTTAGCTACAGCTTCTGCATATTTTTTACTTCTCTTTTTCATATTTTTTCCTCCTTATGTGGTAAAAGCGGATTCTTATTCAATTTTTAATAGTACTAAACACTATATAATATTATCCTTCCACTAGGCATAACCCTATAGTTTAAATTCAATTATTTTAAATTATTCTTGCCCTTCAATAGCAATTCCCATATTTTTTGCAGTTCCAGCAACTATTTTCATAGCTTCTTCTACCGTATATGCATTTAAATCTGGTAACTTGATTTCTGCAATTTCTTTTAATGTTGCTTGTGAAATAGTAGCAACAATATCTTTAGATCCATTGACAGAACCTTTTTTAACTTTAGCAAATTTCTTCAATAAAAATGCTGTTGGTGGAGTTTTAACTACAAAGTCAAAACTTCTATCCTCATATATTGAAATTTCTACTGGTAAAACATCACCCATTTTATCTCTAGTTGCTTCATTATATTTTGTACAAAAATCTTGAAGATTAATTCCAGCAGGGCCTAATACAGTTCCAACTGGTGGTGCTGGGGTAGCTTTTCCAGCCTCAATTTGTAATTTTATTTTCTTAACAGCTTCCTTTGCCACGAAAAACACCTCCTATATTTTAAGTTTTCGCGAGTGGTACAAATAGTTTAATTCCCGCTTTATAAATACAAACTATGCTCCCACTAAATCTATATATATTAAAAAATAAATATAGCTACTAAATAATAACACAAAACCCCTTTATTTGCAACAACTATTGCATTTAATTTTACAATAATCTATTTATTTTTATCTCAATCATTAAAATATTAAGCTTGTTCTATTTGTGAAAGTTCAACTTCTACTGAAGTTTCTTGACCAAATAAATCTACAAGTAACATAACTTTTTGATTTGGCAAATCAACAGAATCAACAACACCAAACATTCCTTGAAAAGGACCAGCAATAATCTTTACTTTAGATCCTACAGCAAGATCAACATTAACATCCATTCGACTAATACCCATATTTCCAAGAATATTATCAACTTCATAAGGTTGCAAAGGAGTTGGTTTTGCTCCTTTACCACTAGAACCAATAAATCCTGTTACTCCAGGAGTATTCCGAACAACATACCAAGCTTCATCCGTCATAATCATTTCGACAAGAATGTAACCAGGAAACATTTTCTTAACTTTTTCCTTTGTTACACCATCCTTAACTTCAACTATCTTTTCTTCTGGAATAACAACCCTATAAATATAATCCTTCATATCCATAGATTCAGCTCTCATCTCTAGCTTTTCTTTTACTTTGTTTTCATGTCCAGAATAAGTATTTACTACATACCATTGTTTTTCCATAAATTTACTCCTTTTTAATTAAATAAAGATCGAATTAACGCAAAGATAACATCAATTAAATAAAAGAAACATGAACAAAAGATAATAAAAAAGATTGTAGCAACTGAATACTTAACCATATTTTCTTTAGAAGGCCAATGAACTTTATGAAATTCACTCTTAACACCATAACAAAAAATACGAAATCTATCAAACAAACTTTTCTTTTCAATAACTTTTTCTTTTTTCTCTTGTTTCTTAGAAATAACTTCTTTTTTAATATTTTTCTTTTCGTTATTCTTTTTTACTTTCTTTAAATTATACTTATCTTCTACTGTTTTTTTTCTAACTTCAGCCATATTTCACCATTTCCTTGTTTTCCAAAATAAAAACACTTCCTAGTGCTTACACCATTAAAATAGCATAAACAAAAGAAAATGTCAAATAAAACTAAGCAAAAAGTATACTTATACACCAACAAATAATACTAAACAGAAATAAAAAACCAAAAACAATAGTTGGAATAATTAAATAATATACAAAAGCTGCATTAGAATTATTAATTTGCTGATAAATAATAGAATTGATATATTCATTATTTTGAATAATTTTACTAATCATATTAGAATTGATATCTTTTGACTCAAAAGAAGCAAATTTTCTTCTAAAAGCTTCTAAACGATATTCATAAAGATAAATGGAAGCCCCTCGTTCAATAATACCACGATAGTAAGGAACATCTTCAGAAGGTAAAAAAATAGTAATATCATTAAACCTTTCTTTTAAAAACTGGGGCGTTAAACAATTTAACATATTACAATAAATAGCTATTTGCAAAAAAGATGATTTAAAAATATCCTCTTGAATCAATTTATTTCTTTGTTCAAATCCCTGAGGCATTTCAATTAATTGTTTAAACTGAATGCAATTTTCATTACTACCTAAAACATAAATCTCTGTAGGAGAAAAATTTGTAACACAATAACCACGATCATGAACATATTTTAAAGCACAATCTAAATTTAAAAAAAGCGAACGAAATTCTTCTATATTTTTATGTAAACTAATCCATGACAACAAATCCTCAGATTGTCCATTAAAAGAATGAAGATTAAGAAAATTAGAAATTTTTGCCACAACAACACCCTACCTTATCTCTAATTTTATCACAAACA
>CADBNY010000145.1 GCA_902796215.1 uncultured Erysipelotrichaceae bacterium
ACTAAAAACTACACCAATTAATTATCGATGTAGTCGTAGTTAAGAACTTTTTATTTCGTGTATAAATTTATCAAATCAGTTCTTTTTCATTTTTTTTATTCTTTGTATTTCTTTATACTAGGAAAAAAAGTGGTAATATAGGATAATTAAGTAAAAAAGGTATCTAAATAATAGGATTAATAGCGTTCTTAAAAACAAAAAAGTGATTTAAAATATCACCTTTTTAAAATCTATTATTTATTATTTTTAAATCCTGTGAAGTAATAGTTGATTCCATCAGTACTTTCAAAAGTATAAACAATTGTATTTAATTTGTCTTTATTGGTTTTAACATACTCTTTTAAATATGCATTTGTTTCTTCTGTACTACCACCAGTATAGTCATCTAAAGAAATAGTTTTATTATAATCTTTATAAATCTTATTTGTCATTCCATCAAAGAATGCATAGGCAGTAGTTATTTCTAATTTGCTCTTGGTGGCTTTATACCCAATAATAACATCGCTTGTAAATGTTGCAGTCGTTCCACCACATCCGGTTTTAGAATAATATTTTTTGTCACTCTCATTTAGAATATAATCTCCACATCCTAAGTTAAATGTAGTTTTTTCATATGAATTGGGTCCATATACTTCTTCTACAGCATTTTTTACATCATTTTCTGATATTATATCATAGAGATAATCAGCTGTTGTTGTATGTTTACTATATACGTATGTTCTAATATATGATATTTTGTCTGAAACAGAAAGATCTTTGGAATTAACTGAGTCTATATCATATATTCTTGAAAATGATCCACGACAAATATAATTAACGTATTTTTCTAATTCACTGTCAGAAAAAGTAACACTTTCTTCTAATTCTTTTTGATTCTTGGTTTTCTTTTGTTCATTTGCTGAACTGTTTTCTTTAGTAGTTAATTTATCGTTATTAATGAATATAAATGCTCCCATTCCAGTACATAACAATATTAAAACAACTACAAGTACGATTAAACCTGCATTACTCTTTTTCTTTTCCTCCATTTTAATTACTCCTTTCTATTATATTTTGATTATATCATATGTTTTTTTATTTTAAACAAAAAAGATATTTTTATTTTCTTTGGGCATTTAAAAGATGTCAATTCATGCTTTTTCACTTTTCTTCACTCATTAACCTTTATTTGTAATAATTTACGAGTTTATTTTTCATACATTGTTCTGTCACAAAGCCTTTTGTATTGGAAATTTTGGGAGCGTCGTGGAAATACTCTGTAACACTCGCAAACTTAGCAAAACGTATCTAAAATTAGATTATTGCAATTTTTTCAACTTTTTGATACATCTACTATTTTTATTTTCTATTTAAATAAGTAATGTATGATTTAATTAAATCAGCATCTATAAGATTTTCTGGAACTTCATTTGGATTAAAGAACTTTAATCTTTTTGTTTCTGAATCACCCTTTAGATTTGATGCATCTTTCATTGAAACATTTGCTAGATATAATGATGTATTGTTGTATACAATATCTCCATTCGGATAACTATTTTTTCTTGATTTTCCTGATAATGTATCAATCAATTCTATTTCATTTGAATCTAATTTTATACCAGTTTCTTCATATGTTTCTCTAACTGCTGTAGTTTTTAAATCTTCTCCAAGATCTTGGCATCCACCAGGCAATCCCCATTTATTTCTATCAGTTCTTTCTTGTAAAAGAATTTGCCCATTTTCATTTCTAATAATAATTGCTGCTCCTGTTTGAATAAATGGTATATGGCTAATTCTATCATCAAGTGCCATTCTAAATAATACTGGATATCCGCCATACTTAGCACTTAACTCCAATAATTGTTCCTCATTTAAACTTAATACTAAATCAACAAATTCTTCGTGAGTATATTCTCTCATTTTTTTGAAATCCATTGTATCAACACCTATATTAATTATATTATAAAGTATATATTTAAACAGTATTATGATTCAAAATATTCATATACAATTTTATTATATCTTTCTAATAAATGATTATTATTTATTCTTTTATTAAATAATTTCTTTAATTCTAAATAATACCATTTTAATTCTTCATAATTGTTTGCTTCAGTAATTAGAAACTCTTTTCCTTTTATTTTGTATTGTTCATAATCAGAAATAAGATTTTGTAATTTGTCTGCAATTTCAACCACAATAAGATTATCATTAACTTTTTTCAATTGCTTAATAAATTCTTTTTTTCTATCAACATAATCAAGAATGCTTTTGTCTTCACTCAATTGTAATACTCCATCAGCAATATTTTTCCCAAATTTTTCTAATATATCATTATATGTGTACTTTGTATCTTCAATAATATCATGAAGATATCCAATAAATACTGTTTCCTCATCGCATCCAATATTTTTTAACATATTCGCCACCATAATACTATGAAAGACTAAATCTATATTTTCCTTTTTTCTTTTTAATCCATTAAATGCTTTAAAAACAAAATGAATAATATTTTCTTCTAATTCATACATTACTTTTCACCCTTTTATAAATTATACCATATTTATTATTTTTTAAAAATACTGGAAAAATGTATCTAAAGTAACTCTAGGCATATAAACTCTCAATTTTTTTAGCAAAGAAAAAATTTGCATTTTCCCTTATTTTATCGGATTTGCAAAATTATTTACCACAACATTGTTTATATTTTTCTGCTAGAGCAACATGGCATAGTGCTTCTAATATTTCAATTACTTTTCATTATTGTTTCTTCACTTTTCCTTATACTTTTTCTCACTATTCTTAATATCATAGAAAATGAAGGTAAATGATAAATAGTAAAAAAAGATACCTATTGGTATCTAAAAATCACTATTAATGAAATGTTCTTCGTAATAGTTCAAATATTTATTTATCTTTTTTAATTATTCTTCGTCAATGTAAAGTTTGAATCAAAGAATACGGAACCATATCCGTTTGTAATTTTAGAACAGTCATCTACTATATTTAAAATACTTTTTTATTTTTGTGTATTAAAAAAGCTTTATTTTGCAAAGATTTTTCTATCTTCCACAACAATTTTTATACTTTTTCCTGGATACACATGCACACTGCACTCACTTCTGACTCGTTAAAATGCTTTAATTTTAAAAATGTCCATTTTATCATCCTCTTTAAATAATATTATCAATTATTGATTTTATCCATAAATATCATTAAAGTCTGGTTTTATATGATAATCAACGTTTTTTCAAATTCTAAGGTGTTGGTAAAGTCTGGATTGCGTTGTATTTTTTACAATTTTTGCAACTTTTTAAAGTAAAGAAAAATCTCGCAAGCCCTTTATTTACCGAACTTTAAGAGATTATTTATTACAACATTGCTTATTTTTCTTACCAGTGCCACAGGTTTTTTATAGTAGGTTTTGGGAGCTTCCCAGATCATTTTGTGGTTCTTTGCGGCTATTGAATGCACTTGGTAGCTTCCGACAGCACTTGGGAACCTAGCAGAAAATATCTAAAAAGGTATTTATTTTTCTTTTAATGTAATTATAAAAAAATAAGTGACTACTTTTTATCTTGGAATTTTTCCATGATCTATAACATTAAAATTAGGATCATGCATCGCTAATGTTTGTGAAACTCTTTTAACAATTTCCTCCATTAATTTATTAGCTTGCTCGTCACTAATTTTTTTACTATCTAACAATGATTTAATATATTCAATTGTTTCAAGTAATCTTTCAAAATATCCATCCTTTAATGGATCTTTAAAAAAATTCACTTTTTGATTATTTATACCATATATTTGTTCTTCAGTATTCATTTTGTTCCTCCCAGCTTTATTATCTTATAATTATCCTAAAAAAGCAATAAATTTGATAGTTTATCATAATTTTTATATTATTTTAGAGTATCTAAAAGGTATCTAAAATACTTTTTTAATGTTTTTTCAAAATTTTTTAGTAAGTTTTTATATATGCCCATTATACTTATACAATTTTTTCACTATTGGTGAGTATTCAACTTTTGATAAATCTTTTGACTTTTTTTC
>CADBNY010000146.1 GCA_902796215.1 uncultured Erysipelotrichaceae bacterium
GTACAAGCCGCAATCAAAGCAAAGAATAATTAGAACTAAAAAAATTAAGTTGAAATATACTTAATTTTTTGTTGGTTGATGTGTTGCAAATGTGCTGCAATATATATGAGGTAATAATTATGAAGAATATAGAAAAAGAAAATATAAGTAATGAGGAATTTTATTTAATATGTGAGTATATAAAACTAAGAAATGAATCAAATATTAGTCAATCTGAATTAGCAAGAAGAGCAGGTATAGCTAGATATACAATAGCTAGAATGGAAAAAATACATTCAATATCATTAGGTACTTTTGCTAAATTATTAGAAGCAATGAATTATAAATTAGAAATAATTAAATCAGTTAAAAACTTTAAGCAAGACATTTGAAAATAAGAAAAGCAGGACAGTGTGGAATCAAGACTCATAAAAATATTATATTAGTGTTGTTGATATTGTAGGGTATTAACTGATAGTGAATATCAGGTGGCAAGAAATAATTGGAAAGTAATTAAACATAGATTGAAAAAAGAAGGAAATGAAACGGTGACAAATTGTAACCAGTTGAAATTAATTTCGGAAGATGGGAAAAAAAGATTAACAGATGTAGTTGATATAGAAGGTATGTTTAGAATTATTGAATCAATTCCTAGTAAGAAAGCTGAACCTATTAAATTATGACTTGCTCATTTAGGTAAAGAAAGAACAGATAAAGAATTTAATCCTAAAATAACTATTAATAGAGCGTTAGAAGCGTACCGAAGAAAAGGATATTCTAATGATTGGATAAATCAAAGATTAAAAGCAATTGATGCTAGAAAAAAATTTACTGATGAATTAAATAATAATGGAATAGAAAGTAGTAAAGAATTTGCGGATTTAACAAATCTTCTTACGAAAATATGAAGTGGTTATTCCGTAAAAGAATATAAATCCTATAAGGGATTACTAAAGAAAATTTAAAGGATATATGACCAATAGAGTAAAGAAAATGCAAAAGAATCAGTAATAGAAGGAAGTACAATAGCAAAAAACACAAGAGAGCAGATAGAAGTAAAGACAGGTAAAAAAATAGTAACAAATACAAATAATAAAAATTTGAAACAGATAAAAGACTAAATATAGTTATTTTAGTTATGACTGCCGAAGTAGGAAATTGCACAAGCTGCCATTAAAGGAAAAAACAAAAATAATTAAACTAAAAGGCTAGAAAATATAGCCTTTTTATTATTAAAAACATTATAAAAAGTTCTACCAAAAGTAGAGCCTTACTAATGCTTGATTTATTTCTTCGATAGTATAATTAAATTGAGAGGAGAAGTAGTAAATATGAGAAAAGTTAAAATTATTGCAGGGCCTTGTGCTGTTGAATCAGAAGAACAAATAGTATGTATTGCCAAAGAGTTAAAAAAGATTGGTGTAAATTATCTACGTGGTGGTGCATTTAAACCAAGAACAAATCCAGAAAGTTTCCAAGGTCTTGGTGATAAAGGAATAGAATACTTACTAAAAGCCAAAGAAATAACTGGACTTGCTATTGTAACTGAGCTAATGACAATAGACCAAGTTAAAAAATATGCTGATAAAATCGATATTATTCAAATTGGAAGTAGAAACATGTATAACTATGAATTGCTCAAAGAATTAGGAAAACATAAATGTAAAGTGTTATTAAAAAGAGGATTAAGTGCTACTTTTGAAGAATGGATATCTGCATCAAAATATGTTAATGGTGGTAAAGACGTTATGTTATGCGAAAGAGGAATAAGAAGTTTTGATAACACAACAAGAAATGTCCTTGATTTGCAAACTATACCATATATCAAAGAAAAAACAAATTATGAAATTTTTATTGATCCAAGTCATGCGGCAGGTAATAAATATATGATTGAACCAATGTCTTTAGCAGCTACAGTAGCAGGATGTGATGGCTTATTAATAGAGGTTCATAATAATCCTAGTGAAGCACTTTGTGATAAGAATCAAGCAATAGATATAAAAACATTAAAGTCTATTGTGGATAAGATAGATGAATTATCAAATACAAAATTAATATATAAATATAACAAGAAAAGTATTAAGGAGGTAAAATAGTATGGGAAATTGGCACACAAAACAAAATAAAAAAATGTGTTGGTGGATTACTGAAAAATGTAATGAAGGATGTATTTATTGCTTTAGAGTATTAGATTGCGTAAATAATTTTAGTTTAGAAGAGCATATAACTATATTAAAAAGAATAATAAGTTATGGAACAGAACAAATAACTTGGTCGGGTGGTGAAGCATTACTTGTTCCTCATGTTGTTGAATTAATGAAATATGCTAAAGAACATGGAATTTATAATAAACTAACTACAAATGGTAAATTATTAACAGAAGAAAAAATAAAAGAAATAAAACCATATATAGATTTAGTAGCACTATCAATTGATTCCTTTAATGATGATACTAATCAATCAATTGGTAGAGGAAAAGAACATCGTAGTATAGTAATAGATAGAATTAAACACCTTATAGATAGTGGAATACTAGTAGATATAAATACCGTAGTAGTAAGACAAAACATAAAAGATTTAGTAGATATGGCAGAATTCTTAAAGGAAAATCCTATAAATGGTAAATGGAAATTAATGACATTCTTTCCAATAAGAGAAAGTGCTTTAAGAAATAAAGAGAAGCTTGAAGTAGATGACAACGCTTTCTTAAAAATGGTAAAAAAATTAAAAGACGATTATCCATCAATAAATATTGTTCATATGATGAATGATCAAATACAACAACAATATCCAGGAGTAAGAGCAAATGGAGACTTGCTAATTACTAAAAACTTTCAAGATATTGTTTTAGGAAATATGATGACAGATAATATTCCAGATAATCCATTTGACTTACTATAAGATTAGTATTTGTAGATAATAGTTATTTAAAGTATAATAAAGAGTACAGGGAGGAAATATGAGAGATATTGATTTTGGTAATTATCTATATGAACTTAGAAAAGAAAATAAACTAACTCAAAGATTTGTAGCATATCAACTTAAAGTTAGTGATAAAGCTGTAAGTAAATGGGAAACTGGTAAATCTATACCGGATTTGGAAAAACTAAAGTCTCTTGCGGCACTTTATAATGTTCGATTAGATGAACTTCTTGCTAATAAAGGAGAAAATAATAAAGTAAAAATAAATAAAATAGTATTAACAGGAGCGCCTTGTGCTGGTAAAACAACAGCTCTTAATTGGATTAATAACTATTTTACGAAAAGAGGATATATAGTTCTTACTGTCCCTGAAACCGCTACTGAATTAATTTCTAATGGTATAGCACCTTGGACATGTAAAACAAATTATGACTATCAACTTCTTCAAGTAAAACTTCAAAAATATAAAGAAAAAATATTTGAAGATGGTGCTAAAACAATGAATGGAAAAATCTTAATAGTATGTGACCGTGGTATTATGGACAATAAAGCATATATTGAAGATGTGTTGTTTAAAAGAATTCTAAAAGAACTTGATACAAATGAAATTAAAGAAAGAGATTCTTATGATGCAGTATTTCACCTAGTAAGCGCTGCTAAAGGAAAAGAAGAATTCTATACACTTTCAAATAATAAGACAAGAAAAGAAACTGTTCTTGAAGCAAAAAGATTGGATGATAAGATAATATCTTCTTGGACAGGGCATCCTCATTTTAGAATAATTGACAATAGTACTGAATTTGAAGAAAAACTAGAAAGATTAATAAAAGAAATATTATCTTTTCTAGGAGAACCAGAACCATTAGAAATAGAAAGAAAGTTTTTAATTGAATATCCAAATTTGAAAAAGTTAGAGAATCTTCCTAATTGTTCTAAAGTAGATATTACTCAAACATATTTAAAAAGTAATAATGATGTAGAAAGAAGAATTAGAGCAAGAGGGATAGACGGCAATTACATTTACTACTTAACAGAAAAGAAAAATGTATCTAATTTAAAAAGGGTAGAAACAGAAAGAAAACTTACACAAGATGAGTATTTGCAATTATTAATGGAAGAAGATAATAGGTTTCATACAATTCATAAAACA
>CADBNY010000147.1 GCA_902796215.1 uncultured Erysipelotrichaceae bacterium
AAAAAAATATAATGTGTACTACTAAAAAAAATAGCAATAAAAAAGTAACTTTTCTTTGTAATTATTTTTGATACAATTAATACATAATAAAAGAACTAGAATGATAGCATCCTAGTTTTTTTCTTTTTTATATTCCTTTGCTTTTAGCTCTTCTAATTCTTCTACTTTTTTTACTCTAAATACAAACTCAAACTTATCCTTTGTCCATATATGAAAAATATTTTCATGTGGTTCATACTTTATATGTGATATTTGAGAACTTTTACATATTTCAAAATATTCCTCATTGGATATTAAGTTGTTTTTTGACTTTAAAAACTCTTTTATTTCCCAAGAATACATTTATCTCTTACTAAATTGTGGTGCACGACGAGCTTTCTTTAATCCTGGTTTCTTACGTTCTTTCTTACGAGAATCTCTAGTAATAAATCCAGCAACTTTAAGAATTTTACGGAAACTATTGTCTGAATCATCTGGTGTAGTACTATCATATTCTAATAGAGCTTTTGTAATTCCTAAACGAATTGCTCCTGTTTGTCCTTGAAATCCTCCACCTTTTACTTTTGCATCAACATCAAACATTTCATTTGTATTTGTTAATACTAATGGTTGCATTAAATCCATTACACAAATTTCAGAAGGGAAATATTCTCTTACATCTCTACCATTAACAGTAATTTTTCCTTTACCTGGTGTTAGTGTAACTCTTGCAATACTAGTCTTTCTTCTACCAGTTCCAGTATATCTGTTTTTCTTTTCTTTTGCCATACTTTAACCCTCCTACTTTACTTCAAGCACTTCTGGCTTTTGTGCCTCTTGTTTGTGCTCATTTCCTGCATATACAAATAGTTTTTTATACATTTGTCTTCCAAGACGATTATGTGGTAGCATTCCTTTTACAGCTCTTTCTACCATTTCTTCTGGATATTGTTCTCTCATTGTTTTTGCAGTTCTTTCTCTTAGTCCGCCTTGATATTGAGAGTGATTGTAATACATTTTATTTTCTAGTTTATTTCCTGTTAAGTTAACTTTGCTAGCATTGATAATAATAATGTAATCTCCACAATCAATATGTGGCGTATAAGTTGGTTTGTTTTTTCCTCTTAAGTATGTAGCTGCTAAAGCTGCTACTCTACCTAAAGATTTTCCTTCAGCGTCGATTACGTACCATTTACGTTCAACTGTTTCTTTTTTTTGCATATAACTTGTCATATTTTTTCTCCTTCTACTTAAATTGGATTTTCCCAAGATCCAATCAAGTGGGATATTTAAATGTACCGATTAAGATTATACTAAAAAACGCACTAAAAATCAATACATTTCTATTAATTCATTCATTTTTTTGTCGTTTTTTTTAATATTCTACATCTACAAGGTATAATCCTTCTGCTGGAGCTGTTTTTCCAGATTTTGTTCTATCTTTACTTTCTAATATTTTTTTCACAGCTTCTGGTGGTATCTTCTCTTGTCCAACTCTTAATAGTATTCCAACCATGTTTCTTACTTGATATCTTAAAAATCCATCTCCTTGAAATATGATGATTATTTTTTCTTTTTTCTTCGCTATTTCTACTTTATTGATTGTTCGAACACAGTTTTCTTTTTCTTTATTATTTGTTACAAAGGCTCTGAAATCATGTTGCCCTTTAAAATATTCAATTGCTTTTTTCATTTCTTCTATGTTTAGTAAATAATTATATTGATAAACATAATTTCTTTCTAATGGATTATATTCTCCTGTATTTATTATATACTTGTATGTTTTACTTTTTACTTGGTACCTGGCATGAAAATCATCATCTACTATTTTTGTCTCTATTACATGAATATCTTTTGGTAAATTACTATTTAAAGCTCTTTTTAACTTGTTTTCAGTAATATTTACATCTATATCAGTATGTCCGTATTGTGCTAGAGCATGCACCCCTTTATCTGTTCTACCTGTTGCGGTAATTGATGTTTTTTTACTGTTGTTGATTTTTGTTAAGGCTTCTTCTAATTTTTCTTGAATAGTTTCTTTCCCTTTTTGGGTTTGAAATCCTGAATACGCAGATCCATCATAAGAAAACTTTATTCGGTATCTCATAGTCCCCTCCTTATACATGTTTATATATATCTTTAATAATATCTCTTACATCTTTATGATAATCTATTTTTGCATTTTTCTTTGTTTTTGCTAAATAAGTTAGTTCAATAATTTCTGGTATTTCTATGGAGTTTTTCTTTAAATATTCATTCTTTTTAAAAATATCTAGTGGATTTCCCTCAAGTAATACTTTATTATTTTTTATAATAATTAAATGATTTGTATATTTATATAACATATTTTCATCATTGCTGATAAATATAAATGTTTTACCATATTGATCTCTCATTTTTTGAATTAGTAACCATATTTTCTTTTCTGTTTCTTTGTCATAATTGATAAATGGTTCTGTTATTATAATAATATTTGGATTTGATAAAAGAGCTAGCGCCAGTGAAAGTTGCTTTGTTTCAGATGAGGATAAACTTCTAATATCTCTATTTAGATAATCATAATTTAATCCTACTATTTTTAGTGAGTCTTTTACTTTTTTACTTGGATCTTTTAGACTAATTTCTTTTTTCCTTATCTCATAGTACATTGCTTCATATACTTTCATTTTTTCAATATAAGAGTCCATTTTTTCTTGAATTATTGCTATCTTTTGTTTGTTTGAAATTATATCTCTTTTAAAATTTGTAATTTCTAATAATTTTATTTTATCATTTGTATAGATTCCTGTAATTTTTTTTGATTTTACTGTAAAACTTAATTGCTTATTTTCTAATTTGTACTCTTTTTGACTTATTTCCATAGCTTTTCAATCATCCTATTTTTATCTATTTCTACTTCTTTTATCAAATCATAATCTTTTAGTTTTACAGATAAATCTATCATAAATGGTAGGCTTAATCCCAATTTGTTTATCTTATTGTCATTTTGTAACACTTCTATGGGCTGACCTTCTAAAGCTACACTTTTATTTCCTATTATGTATAAATAATCAGCTAATAGACTCTCTTCCAAGTGAATTGTAGTAATAACAACTGTTATTTCTCGTTCGTTTTGTTGTTTTTTTAGAAATTCTATTACTTCTTTTGTTTCTTTTTCTGTTAGATACATTCTAATATTATCTAATAAAATAATTGATGATTTTTTTATTAGAGCAATAGCTATTTGTGATAATACGATTTCTTTAGTAGTTAAATCTTTTATTTTTTTATGAATACTTCTTTTTAATTTTAATCCTTTAATTGTTTTTTCTATTTCTTCTTTATTATCATTATAATAGAACATTTCTTCTTCGAGCGTTGGTTGTTCATAAGTTATTTCTAACGGTATGATACATTGTACTAATTTTGAATACTCTTCTATTGTATATTGATTCATTTCTGCCTGATCTATAAGTACTGTATTGGAAGTAACTATTTCTCTATTTAATATTCTTATTAACAAAGTTTTTCCACAGTTATTTGCCCCTGAAATAACTGTTATTTTATTTTTTACGATAAAGAGGTTTAGGTCTTTAAAAAGATCTTCATAACAAAAATCTTGTAATGTTATCATTATATTCAACCTCCCCATAAATATGACATTAAAAGCCAACTACTTGCTGGCTTTCTTTTTTTGAATTCGATAAATTGTTCTTAATAAAAATTTATCTGATAAAAATCTTCCTAGAAATTTTGATATTTTCATTTTCATTCCTGGAATAATTAACATTTTTTCTTTAAACATCTTATCTACTGCATATTTTGCAACATAAGAGCATTTTAAAGGTTTTACTGAAAACTGAACTCCCGCAACGTTATTAAAATTGGTATCTACTGGTCCTGGACATAATACTGAAACGTGAACCTTCGTCTTTTTCTTTTTTTCTTCATAATAGAGCGCTTCTGTTAGTTGATAGACATAAGACTTAGTTGCATAATATGTACTCATTAATGGTCCTGGTTGAAAGGCGGCAGATGATGCAACATTCAAAATATAGGTATCTGTATTTCTTTTTTCCATATCTTTTACAATCGATTTTGTTAGGATGTGGACTGCTTTTATATTGGTATTTATTAATTCTAAGTCTTTATTGATATCAGTATCTGTTAAATATCCAAAGTCTCCTAGACCAGCATTATTAATTAAAACATCAACATTTTCTTTTTTTGCAACTACGTATAATTCTTTTACTCTTTGTTCATTTGATAAATCTGCAACTATTATTGTTACTTTTGTTGGTAATTGTTCTTGTATTTCTTCTAGTTTTTCTTTATTTCGAGCTACTAATATTAATTCACATTTTTTTGTTGCTAGATATCTAGCAATGTCCAATCCTATCCCTGATGATGCTCCTGTAATTAGTGCTTTCATACAATCACCACTTTCAATATTATTATATCAAAATAAGAATTTATTTTCTACAAAAAAGAAAAATAAAAAAAGCTTTTATAAATTACTTGAATTTTATAAAAACTTTTTATAATTTACTTTTATATTTATTCTTCTGTTGATTTTTTAGATGCTTTCTTTTTTGTTTTCTTTTCTTCAACTGGTTTTGCTTCTTCTACTAATTTTAAAATAACCATTAAAGCATCGTCTCCACGTCTTTCACCTAATTTTAAAATTTGAGTATATCCGCCATTACGATTTTCATAGCGTTTTGCTAAGTCATTAAATACTTTTTCTACAATTTTCTTATCATTGTGTAAGAATGCTAATGCTTTACGATAAGAAACCAAATCTCCTTTTTTTCCGTATGTAATCATCTTATCAACAAATTTACGAACTTCTTTTGCTCTTGTTTCAGTTGTTGTTATACTTTCGTTATCAATAACTTGCTTTGTTAAAGTTGCTAACATACTTCTTCTATGCTTATTATCTCTACCTAATTTTCTGTATGCCATACTATTTCCTCCTTATCTTAATCATCGTCACGTAATATTAGGCCTAAATCTCTGATTTTGTCTAAAACTTCTTTTAATGATTTTTTACCTAAATTACGAATTTTCATCATATCAGATTCACTCTTATTAACAAGATCTTGTAAAGTATGAATTCCTGCTCTCTTTAAGCAGTTGTATGCTCTTACTGAGAAATCTAAGTCTTCGATTGATGTTTCTAGTGCTTTTACTTTTGGATCTTCTGTTTTTTCAATCATCATTCCACTAACATCAGCAATAGCAGATAAATCTGTTACGATTTCTAAATGTTCAATTAAGATGCGAGAAGCTAAAGCAATTGCTTCTTCTGGCTTGATAGAACCATTTGTCCAAACATCCATAATTAATTTGTCATAACTCTCATCTTGTCCTACACGTGCATTTCCTACTTCGTATGAAACTCTTTCAATTGGAGAATACAATGAATCAATTGCAATTTCTCCAGTTTTGTTTATATCATGAATTTTTTTATTATCTTCACTTCTTACATATCCACGGCCATTTGTAATAGTCATTTCCATGTTTAGTGAAGCTCCCTTTGATAAAGTACAAATTACTTTATCTTTATTAATTACTTCAATATCTGAATCATGTTCAATATCAGCAGCTGTTACTTCTCCCTCTTTGTTTGTACTAATATGTACTGTTTTTGTTTCGTTTGAATGATTTTTAACTACTATTCCTTTTAAATTTAAAATAATAGTAGTTACATCTTCATACACTCCATCGATTGTTTGAAATTCATGAAGAACTCCTTCAATTTTTATACTACTAATAGCACTTCCTGGAAGAGATGATAACATAACTCTTCTTAGAGCATTTCCGATAGTAGTACCAAAACCTCTTTCTAATGGTTCTAATTCAAATCTTCCATAGAAATTACTTTCTATAGAATCCGTTATTTTATAAATTGGCTTTTCAAATTGTAACATGAAACTAACCTCCCTTTACTTTTTCACGAACTATTTTCTTTTTTTATCCACAAAGTATGTTTCCACTATCCTCTTGGACGTTTTGGTGGACGACATCCATTATGTGGAATTGGTGTAACATCTACAATTGATGTTACTTCTAGTCCTGCAGTTTGTAATGAGCGAATTGCAGTTTCACGACCTGGGCCTAAACCTTTAACGCGAACTTCAACTTTACGCATTCCCATGTCATATGCAGCCTTTCCAGCAGCTTCTGCAGCCATTCCAGCAGCGAATGGAGTTGATTTTTTACTTCCTTTAAAACCAATAGCACCAGATGATGCCCAGCTTATTACATTTCCATCTTTATCTGTTATTGTTGTAATTGTGTTATTAAAAGTTGAATGAATATGTGCTATACCTTCTGGTACATTCTTTTTTACTTTTTTCTTTCTTGTTTTATATGCCATAAGTATTACCTCCTTTTTTTATTTAACTAAACTTTTTTCTTATTTGCTACAACTTTTCCTTTACCCTTACGAGTACGAGCATTACGATTAGTTCTTTGTCCTCTTACAGG
>CADBNY010000148.1 GCA_902796215.1 uncultured Erysipelotrichaceae bacterium
CCACCCAAACCTGAAAATAAATCTATCGTCTTGTATATCTTACTCATATTTATCACCATTACCTCATAAATAATTATACCATATTTTTAGTGTTTTTTTCTTTACTTTGAAACTCTTTAGATAATTTATTAAAATATATATCTTTGTTTTTTACTTTAGATAATTCTTGTTTAACCATTTCTAATGCAGATGCTGAGAATTTTTGTGTTTTTGTTTTTTTGGAAGTTTTTATAGTTTGATTAAATCTAGGATCATCATACAATCTAAGATGATATAGTACAGTTTGTGCTTGATAATTATTAATATCATTTTCACGTGCAATATCACCAGTGAAATAGGGATAGTCAACATTTACATCTGTTTTTTCTTTTACTTTTACAACATTAGCACTTGATAAAGAGCCAATTACCTTTAAAGTAGGATCTCCTCCTGTTTCTACAAATTTACCTGATTCTATAAATTTAACTTCTTTTTTCAAATCATTTAATAAGCCTTCATTAATTATTACTGGAACATTATCCCAATCAATAGTACCAGTGCTTGTGTTTAATACCTGTACATTCTCTGGGCCTTCCTTAATTATTGCATTAAAGTTTTTCATAATATTTTTTCTTTCAATCACTTTAATATCTTCTATAATATTTCTAAGTTCTGCGTAACCAATTATTTCACTTCTACCAGAATATCTATAATAAATAGAACCTTCTTTTAAAATATCAGATTCATTTTTTTTGCATATTACAGGTTTATATTTTAATTCATCAACTTTTATGAATCCTAATTCTTTGCCATCAACAAAAAAAGTATCCATTTCAAAATCTAATATTGTTGACATATCTTCCTTCATAAATTGAACTATTTTTTCTGTATCAATCTTATGAAACTGTGAATTTTTATCTATTCCTTTAATTGTTCTTGGATAATTAGTAATTCCAAAAATAATAGCTCCACCACGATTATTTGCAAAAGCCATTAATGTTTTAAAATATTTTGCTAAACTACCAAAATTAAAAGTTTCTTTGTATTCGATTGTTAAACTTTCATTTCTTAATTTTTTTGTATCTCCTATAAAAATATCTTTTTCTGTCATTTATAATTATCCTCCTTGTAATAAAAAAAGAATATCATAAGATATTCAACTACGATAATTATAACATATTTTTAGCTACTTCCACATAGATACGCTAAAAATGACAAATATATGATAAAATATAAGTGGTGATTAAATTGAAAGTATTAACATTACGACAACCTTGGGCAACTTTAGTTTCAGAAGGAATAAAAAGATATGAATTTAGATCTTGGAAAACTAAGTATAGGGGCAAAGTTTTAATTCATGCAGGAACTGGAATAGATAAAGAAGATATGAAAAAATATAAAAATATGAATTTAGAATTTCCATCCAGAAAAATATTAGCTGTCGTTGAAATAGAAGATTGTTTAGAATTGGATGAAGAATTAAATAATAAAATAATATCTGAAAATAATATTGCATATGGAAATAAAGTTAGAACTGGTTATGCATGGAAACTAAATAACATAAAAAAAATAAATTATGATAAAGAAGTTAATGGACAATTAGGATTATGGAATATTGATATAAATGAAGAAAATATTAAATAAATATGTAGGGAGGTTTGTTATGAATATTAATGAATTACAAGATTTTATAGATGTACTTGAAGATTTAGCAACTTATTGCAACATAAGTATAGATGAAAAAACTTTTTCAGAAGATATAAGAAAAATTAAAAAAATGTTTAATGATGCAAATATTGATGTTCCACCTGAAATAAAACTTACAAAACGTTCTTATGATTATAGAAGTCAATTGCAAAAGTTTGGTGGATATAAAGACCGTCGTGAAAGAATAAAAGAAACATTTTATCCTCTAATGGATTACCTTGAGAATAAAATTGACATTTCAAACCAGACAGAAGTATTTACACAAAAGAAGTTAAATGATTATTTAAGATTAAATAATTATACAATAAAAACTATTTATGGTAATATAACTGAAATTTCCATAACTGAAACTAGCGCTGGTGGTAATGGAATTGTATATTTTGGAAAATTAAACAATCATGATGTTGCCATTAAATTCTTATTAAAGAATGATAAAAATAAAAGAAATAGATTTTTGTGTGAATTTTTTAATGTATTAATTGGTGTAGATAATAATGAAGGAATAGTTAAGCAATACTTTTATGAAGAAATAGTATTAGATAATTGTAAAGTGCCAATAATAGTAATGAAGAAGTATTCAAATCATCTTGAATATGTAGATGAAATATCTCAAGATGAATTAATATCTAGTTTTGATCAACTAGCTCAAGCATTAAAAAAAATACATGATAATGGTATTATACATAGAGACTTAAAGCCAAAAAATATATTAATAGATGAGAATGGAAGACTTAATATTGCTGATTTTGGAATATCATATTACAATTCAGATATTTATGATATGACAGGCCATACTCAAAAAAGTGAAAGATTAGCAAACTATGAATTTTCTGCACCTGAACAAAATGATAGTAAAAAAGAACTAACAAGAGCAGCTGATATTTATTCTTTAGGGCAAATAATATATTGGCTTGTATTTAATGAGACTTGCAAAGGCACTAGAAGAAAAAAAATAACAGATAAATACTCTGGCCCTAGAATGGAATTATTAGATAATATTATAGACAAATGCATTGCAAATGAACCAAGTGATAGATATCAAACAATTGATGAAATATATAAAGACATAAATACTAAATTGCTTCCTTCTGGAGATGTCGATACAAAGAAAGTTATAAAAAAAGACAAAAAAGAAATTAAAGAACAACTAGAAGATATAATGCAACATATTGCTTTTACAATTGATAGTGATAGATATGGAAATGAATATGAAATTCCAACTTTTAAAACACCAGAACGTTTTACAAATGAAAAAGTTATAATGTTTTTAGAAAGAATACAAATTAAACAACAGGAATTGCTATTTTATGATAAAGTTAAATTTTCTGATTTTTATGATGATTATGAAGGTATGTTCTTTGAAGAATCTTACATTGATAAAAAGCATTTTTCTGATTTATATAACTTGTATTTAGAAATAAAAGATGATGATGAATTATTTCTTCCTTTTATAAAGTACATTGTGAAAACATTCAATGACAATTGTATAGA
>CADBNY010000149.1 GCA_902796215.1 uncultured Erysipelotrichaceae bacterium
AGTAGAAGGTAAAAGATACTTATATGGAATAAGTTCTGGGAAACTATATACAGGAGGATTAGCAACAATTGCATATGGTCCACAAGAAGGAACATACTATGTCAATAAAAATGGTATAATTCAAATAGGTCAGCAAAGTATTAATGGAGAAGAATATTATTTTGATGATCAAGGAAGAATGCAAAAGGGAATTTTGAAACTACATGATGGAGATTATCTATATGGATTTAGTTCTGGAAAATTATATAAAAATGGTTTAGCAACCATCCCAGATGGAAAAGTTTATTTAACAGATAACAGTGGAAAGATTTTATATGGAAAGCAAGAATATGAAAATAATGAATACTATTTTGATGAGAATGGGATGTATAAAGGAATATTAGAAACAGAAGAAGGAAATTATCTATTTGGATATGTTTCTGGAAAACTATTTAAAGATGCTTTAGCAACAACTCCAGATGGAAGAACATATCGAACAGATAAAACAGGAAAGATATTATATGAATTATAAACTAAAAAAAAATAATTATTTCGAAAGGTTCACAGCTTATTCTTTAGAGAAGAGTTTCCAATTGCTTAATAAAAAAATATGTTTTTGAGTAGTTCAAATAATTACAATAAAATAACTATTGTAACGTCAATATCAATATGAGATAATTATTGTAATGTTGATAAGATAAAGGTGGGAAGAGGTAGAAATGAAATCATTATATGAAAAAATAATAAACAAAGAGGAAAAAGTCTCAATAGTAGGGTTAGGATATGTAGGAATGCCAATTGCTGTTGCATTTGCAAAAAAAGCAGACGTAATAGGATTTGACTTAAATCAAAAAAAAATAAGACTATATAAATCAGGAATAGATCCAACAATGGAAGTTGGAGATGATATGATAAAAACTACAAAAGTTTATTTTACTAGTAATGAAAAAGATTTAAAAAAGGCAAAGTTTCATATTGTTGCAGTACCTACTCCGATAAATATAGATCACACTCCTGATTTATTACCTTTAGAAGGTGCAAGTAGAATATTGGGGAGGAATCTAACCAAAGGATCAATAGTAGTTTTTGAATCAACTGTTTATCCAGGAGTAACAGAAGAGGTATGCATTCCAATATTAGAAGAAGAATCGGGCTTAAAATGTGGAATAGATTTTAAAGTAGGGTATTCTCCAGAAAGAATAAGTCCTGGAGATAAAGTACATAGACTAGAGAACATTAGAAAAATTGTTTCGGGTATGGATAAAGAATCGTTAGAAGAAATAAAAAACATTTATGATTTAGTAATTGAAGTAGGAACCTATCCTGTTTCATCTATAAAAACAGCTGAAGCAATTAAAGTCGTTGAAAACAGTCAACGGGATATCAATATTGCATTTATGAATGAATTAGCAATGGTTTTTGATAAAATGGGAATAGACACGAATGAAGTTGTAGATGGAATGAATACCAAGTGGAATGCATTAGGATTCAGACCTGGATTAGTGGGAGGTCATTGTATAGGAATAGATCCTTACTATTTCACATATGAAGCAGAAAAGCTAGGATATCATAGTCAAATCATTTTAAATGGAAGAATTGTGAATGATGGAATGGGTGAATTTATTGCGAATGCTGCAATTAAGCAAATGATTGCAACAGGAAAAGCTCCCAAAAAAGCGCATGTAGTAATTATGGGATTAACTTTTAAAGAGAATTGTCCTGATATAAGAAATAGTAAAGTTTATGATATTATTATGAAACTGAATGAGTATGGAATAAAACCTAAAGTAGTTGATCCTTGGGCAAATCAGGATGAAGTAAAGTCTGAATATAGATTAGCTTTAACCGATTATCATAAAATCAAAAATGCTGATTGCATAATATTAGCAGTTGCTCACGATAAATTCAAAAGTATTTCATTAGATGATTTAAAAAAACTATACAAAAAAATGGATGACTCTGAAAAAGTATTAATAGATGTAAAAGGAATATATAGTATAAAGGATTTAGAAAAATCTGGATTGAGTTGGTGGAGGCTATAAATTGCAATATTACAAATTGGCTACTGACTACCTATAATTAAAAAAATCTAAAAGAAGGTTAAAGATGAAAGAAAAAAGAATAGATTATTTAGATATGGTAAGAGGAATTTGTATTCTCTATATGATTGCTGGACATATTGGATTTCAAAATCAATATTTTAGCCGTTATATACATGCATTTCATATGCCACTCTTTTTTATCATTGCCGGCTTTTTTTATAAACAAAAAGATATATCAATATCACAATTTTTTATAAAAAATATAAAAAAAGTTTTATTACCATACTTTTTTTGGGCAATCTTATTTGTGATATTTGATAAATACACTTCCATTGGACCAAATTATGGATTAAAAAATAATCTCCATACAATCTTTACATATAATAATCAAGATATGCCAATTGCTGGAGCATTATGGTTTTTAACTTCATATTTTTTTTCAATCTCAATATTTTATACACTAAACAAAGTATTAAAAAAAGAATATTGGCTGGGAATTATTTCGTTTTTAATATTCATAATAGGCATTCACTTAAAAAACACTTTTAACATCGAACTATTTTGGTCACTAAACCCTGCCTTAGTAGGCGTTGGGTTAATATATATTGGTTTTTTTATAAAAAAAAGAAATCTTATGCCTTTTTTTTACATAAAAAATAATCTTATCTTATTATTTACAATTGTTATTCATTTAATTTCAAATATATTAACAAATGATGTCAATATGAGATTAGGAGACTATCCTTTAATGATTCTATTTATCATAAATGTTTTATTATCATTTATGGTTTATATTAGTATTTCCATAAGAGTGATGAATATTCAAATATGCAGAATTTTTAATAATTGGATAATGTTGAATGGAAAAGAATCAATGATATTGCTTTGTTTAAATGAATTTATAATTGCATTTGTTAGAAAAATAATTTTTCACAATTATAGTATTGCAAATATACTAATATTTATAGTATCCATTATAATTCTAACATTTTTAACTATTATAATAAAAAATTCGAAAGTAAAATTTCTATTTGGAAAGTAGGCTTAGTATGAAGAAACGTATATTTCTAATAATTTTAATAATAATTACTTTTTTTGAAGCAAAAAATACTTTTGCTTCAAATTCAGGTTGGAAAGTAATTAATGGTTCAAAATATTTCTTTGATAGTATGGGAGTAATGCAAAAAGGAATTGTTGAAATAGAGGGTTATAATTACTTATTTGGTTTCAGTTCAGGTAAATTATATACGGATAGTTTAGCAACAATACCAGATGGAAAAGTTTATTTGACTGATA
>CADBNY010000150.1 GCA_902796215.1 uncultured Erysipelotrichaceae bacterium
TAATGGATGTTATGTTAATAAAGAACAAAGAAATTGGTATCAAGCTGAATGGTCATTCCCAGGAAGTTGGATTAATAATAAAACTGGTGAAATTTCATATATCTATAAAGGTTCTGGTTGGACAGAAATGAAGAAAGCATTCTGTGTTCCATTAGATGCTAAGAATGTTAACCAAAAATGGTGGAACTGGTATATGAAGAAACAATTGATTGGCCAAGGTACTTCAATTGAAAGTCAAGAATATCAAGAAGAATGTGGACCTTATGAATCATCTGATTCAATTAGTAAAGTAACTAATATTTCAGCTAGTGATATTGAAAGATGGAATATTAATGCAAAAACTGTAAGATTTGGATATTATGAGTGGAATATTCATATTCAATGTTTCTATGCATTAAATACAAACTTTGCAATGATTACTACTTCTGGTTCTTCAGATGAAGCTAAAAAATGTTGTACTTCTGAATGTTGTGGTAATGATTGTAAGCCACAAAGTTATAGAATTCGTTCTGTAGATTTAAATAATATGTTCCCTGATGAAAGTGGAAAAACAACATCTGCATCTGAAACTGGTAGAAATCCTGGATTTAACTGGAGTGAATATGCTTCAAATACAGTTAATAGTCCTGCTTATCAAAGTAAACCACTTAATTATGTTACTAAGGTTCAGGAATTAGGTTATAATGTATATGATCAAGAATATTTAGATTACTATTTCGAATTAAGTAAAGAATCTTTGAAAGAATTACAAGGACATCAGTATGCTGATTTCAAAGGTGAAGTTGATCAAAGACAAAATGGAATTACAACTTACTTAAGTGATGTTATTAGAAAATATTCTAAGACTGTACCTTCAGCAGATGCTGCTACTAAATGTAATAATTTAGTTAATTATCGATCAAACGATTGTCAAAACTTAAATTAGGAGGTTATTAATATATGAATAAAGGTATGTTAACTGTTGGTATTATATTACTTAGTTTAATTGCATTATTATTAATTAATGTATTAACAAATTATTCTACTGGTAGTGAATTGGATTATTATCTTGTAAAAGAAACTACTGATGCTGCCATGGAAGATGCTATTGACATGAAATATTATGAAACATGTGGATTGTATCGTATCGATAAAGAAAAGTTCGTTGAGAGCTTTCTTTATCGGTTCGCTGATAGCGTGGATAATAGTCGTAATTATTCGATTGGATTCTATGATATCAATGAAGTTCCACCAAAAGTTAGTATTAAAGTTGATTCATTGACAGTACTTGCTTTTAATGTAACTGGTGGAGAGGAAAAAGGTAAAAAAAGTGCTGCTGATATTACAACTAGTTACGATGCTATTATAGAAACAAACTATGATTTTGATCCTGTAACAGAGGCTATTTTAAAACAAATTCAGCCTTATAATGATGAAAAAGCTAACTTTTGTAAAGTAAGTAGTTAAAAATAGAAAGGAAGAATAGAATGGGAAACTTAACTTCAGGCTTGAAAAAATTCATGCAAAATAAAAATACTGTTACAGTTGTTGGATTTGTTGGTGTTATTATATTCTTATATTTTGTATATGTATGGAGAGTTAATTCTGCAATAAATCCTATAGTTGTACCTTATGCAAATGATCAAATAGCAGCAGGTACACAAATTACTGAAGCAATGATTTCTACTACTGAGGTCAATCCTGCTGGATTAAAGGGAGATATTATTCTAAATAAAGGTGAAATTATTGATAAATATTCAGCTGCAGATTCAGTTATTCCAAAGGGTAGTTTTTTCTTTAAACGTACGGTTGTTGAAAAAGAGCAATTACCTGCAAATATTATTTTGGAATATCCAAAAGGATATGTACTTTATAATTTAGCTGTTACAACTGATTCTACTTATGGTAATTCTGTTTATCCCGGTAATTATATTGACATTTATTTAAAATCTGTTTATAAGGTAAATGATAATGATAATATGACTCCTGAAGAAAGACAGAATGCAGATAAGATTATGTATGGTGAATTATTATCTAATATTCAGGTTCTTGCAGTAAAAGATTCGGAAGGACAACCTGTTTTCCAAAATATTGATGAAAATAGGAAACCTTCGATGGTTGTGTTTGCTGTACCAAAAGAGTATTATATTTTACTAAAAAAAGCAGAATATATGAGAACTTATGAAACGCAATTAGTGTTAGTTCCTACAAATGAGAGTTTGAAAGATGAACCTGGAGAACTTAAAATTAGTAGTGAAGATTTAAAAGAATGGATTGAAAAAATGACTTATTGGACAGAGAGTTAAGAATAAAAGGGAGGGAGCAAAATGAACGAGAATATTTTTGATAAATTGGATTTTGGTCCTTTTCGTTCACTACTTGATAATGATGATATTACTGATATTTCATATGATAATGGTGGACAAATTTGGATTCGTTCATTGACTCAGGGATCTCTACGTGTAGAAGTGGAGGGTGCAACTCCAGAATTTGTTGAGAAGTTGGCCTTCCAATGTTCTAACGTTATGGGAACAACTTTTAATAATGCAAAACCATTTTTAGATGCTGAGTCTGCAGAATTACGTATGAATTTTGTGCATCAATCAATTGCTACTAATGGTATTGCACTAGTTATTCGTAAAACTCCTGCAAAGATAAGATTAGAAAAAGAAAAATTAATTCAAGAAGATTATTTTACTCCTGCAATTCATGATTTTTTAATAAAATGTGTTCAAGGGCATTGTAATATTATGGTTGCTGGAGAAACTGGTTCTGGTAAAACAGAATTTGTTAAATATTTGGCTAGTCATACTATGACTAATGAAAAAATTATTACAATAGAAGATACTTTGGAACTTCATTTAGATAGAATTTTTCCTCAAAGAGATATTGTTGCAATGAAGACAAATAACGTTGCAAGTTACTCTGATGTGTTGGTTACTTGTATGCGTCAGAATCCAAAATGGATTCTTTTATCTGAGGTACGTTCGGCAGAAGCTGTTTCCGCGGTACGTAATTCTATTTCATCAGGTCATAATATTTTGTCTACTATTCATGCTGATAAAGCGTCTGCTATTCCATATCGTTTATATTCTTTAATGGAGACAGATTTGGATGTACATCAATTTTTATCTACGATTTATCGTTATATTCAATTGGGTGTTCATATTAAGGCTTTTTATAGTAAAGAATATGGTAAATTTCATCGTGAAGTTGATGAGGTTACCGAGTTTTATGTTGATGATGAAAATGTTCCAAAATCGAGAATTATTTATCAAAAGATTTTTGGAAAACCAATGATGTGTAGACCAAGTGATCATTTAATAGAATATCTTGAAAATCAGAATATTGAAGTTCAAGATATTATAAAAGATTTACCTTTAGAATTACCTGTTCATGAAAGTTCTGAAGAAGGGAATGGAAAAGTAAACTCTGGAATGTCTAATAGTAATGAGTTACAGAATGTAGTTAATTCATCATCAACTTCTGTTCAGAGTCAAGTACAATTGCAGCAACTTGGTTCGAATTCGTCTCAGGTAAATATGGTATCTAATGGTGTTAATTCATCACAAACTTTACCACAACCAGTGGTTACGCAAAATCAGGTTTTACCTTCTATTTCTCCTTCTGCTGTTAATGCTCAACCAGTTTTAACTCCTAGTTCATCTCAGCAGCAGGTAGTAATTCAGGCACCTGTTCCAGCGGGGAATTCCCCTGTAAATAGTTTGCCAACTACTATGACTAGATTGGAAGAATAGGGAGGAGTTTATTTATGTATTTAACTGAGTTATTTGTTATTGCAGGTGCAGTAGTTTTTATTTATCTATATAGAAATTATAAAGGTGATAATCTTGGTAAGTATATTGTTGAACAAGTACAAAATACTTATGATAAATTTTCACCTTATTCTTTTAAAGTAGTTCGTGAAAAGACAAAGCAATTAGGTCAGGAATATACTCCTAAACAATATGCTATTCAAGCAGCTTTGTTTGCTACTTTTGCATCTGTTGTTACTTATTTATATTTTTATAATTTGATTATTAGTATTATATATGCTTTACTTGCTGTTTCATTTATTCCTTATCTTACTTATTTACGGTGTAAAAAAGTATATTCAGAATTTTTATTTGAGCAGATTCAAGTATATACTTCTAATACTATTATGGAATTTGCTACTACTCAGTCTTTTGTTAAGGCATTGGAAGGAGTTGCTAATTCTGGAATTTTAGAAGATCCTGTACTTTCAGATGTTCGACAAATGATTAGTATGAGTTATGATAATGGTACTATTGATGAGGCATTAGATTATATGAGTAAGTTATATCCTTATTATATTGTAAAAAATATGCATCAATTATTTTTGCAAATTACAAAAGAAGGTGCTCAAAATTCGGCTGATTCTTTAGAAAATATGCAATTAGATATTGATATGCTTGTTGAAAGTGTGTATCGAGATAGAATTGAAAGAGCTTCGTTTCATAAATCATTTTTACAATTTGGAATTATGTTGTATTTAATGGTTATGTTAGTTCAATATTTATTGGGACGTGAAACTTATTTGGTGTTACTTGAACGATGGTATATTCAGTTTTTAATGCATGGTGTTTTAATTATTAATACTTATTTCTTATTAAAAGGCGAAAAATATTATTATGAGAATGTAGGTGCTGAGTAATGGAGATATTAATTGTAGGTGCAGTTATTATGTATGTGCTAATTTATAATAATACTATTGATAAAGACAAATTTTTTGCTGATAATCAGAAATATTTAGAAGCTTTAAAAGAAGATGATTATCAATTTCTTGTTTATGCTAAATATGGTGAGGATGTAGATATTGACCAGTTATATTCTAAAAGAGTTATTTATGCATTTGTTGCATTCTTATTTGTTTTAGTATTGATGGTTACAAGAAATTCTTCAGCAGAGATTTTTAATTCTCAATTTTTCTTAAATTTAGTTTTAGCTATTGTTGTTGGGGTAGTTGTTTTTAAGTTGCCTTATACGCAACTAAAAAGTTACTATAAGCAACATTTACATGAAATTGATGTTATGTTACCTTATTACTTAAAGAGTTTAGAGATATTAATTCAGCACTATACCGTTCCAGTAGCTATTGGTAAATCTATTGCTGATGCTCCAGAGATATTTAAACCTGGACTTCGTAAAATGATTGATCGTATTAATGCTGGAGATTCAACCGTTGATCCATATATGGAGTTTGCTAATACTTATCCAGTGCGTGATTCTATGCGTATGATGAGACTTTTATACCGTTTAGGAATTGGTTCTCAGGAAAGAAAACAGGAAAGACTTATGATGTTTTCAAGAACTGTATCTAGTTTACAAAATAAGGCTAGAGAGACAAAATATAAAGAAAGACTTAATCATATGGAAAGTCAAACTATGGTTATGTTAGTTGTTACTGGTGTTGGTGTTATGTTAGTTATTTTAATATCTATGATGATGATGTTTTAAGAGAAAAATTGTTTCTCTTTTTTTTTAGTAGGATTTTTTTAGTTGATGTAATGTCGTTTAAAAAATTATAAAAGATATTGTTTAATGATTCTAAATTTGCTATAATATTTTTATAAAAAGTAAGAAAGGACGTGATAGATATATGAAGGCAGCTACAGGTGAATTAAATTTAACTGTTATCACATTGATTGCTATTGCGGCTGTTATTGGTTTTTTCTGGTTAATGTGGCCTAATATTAAAAATTCAATTAATGATCAATGGAAAGATATCAATACATATGAGCAAAATGATCAAAGCAGAAGTAATGGATAGTAAGTAGAATAATAGAGGAGTGAATATAGATGCAAGATGCTTTTGGTGGAATCATTAATATTGTTTTAATTGTTTTATTTTTAGTTATTGTAGAAGGAATTTTAGGAATGACTGTTAACTATACTAAAGCTTTTAAAATGAAGAATATTGTTCTTTCTGCTGTTGAACAGTATGAAGCCTCTGCTTGCTTTAGTAGTAATAATGCTGATTCTGCTTGTTTAGAAAAAATAAAAAATGATGCCAAAGGCATCGGTTATGCTCCATCGAATTTGAGATGTCCTAGAGATTTTGAATCTAAAGGGGGGTTGTTTTGTTATAGACAAATGGAGGTTGATAGCTCTTCTTATAGAAAACAGACATATTATAGGATTATTACTCAAGTAGATATTCATATTCCTATTGTTAGAGAAATTATGAGTCTTGAATTTTTTCAAGTAAAAGGTGATACTCGTATGATTGATATTTCAGATAAATAAATGAGGTGAGTAGATGCGAGATTCTTTGGGTGGAGCAGTTAATATTATTATTATAGTAGTATTTATTGTTATAGCACTAGGATATATGGCTTTTAACGTTAATTATACTAAAGCTTTTCGTATGAAAAATAAAATTATTAGTGAATATGAAAAAGCAAATGGAAATTGCCCTACTAGTAGTGATTGTTATAGAAATATTCGGGAATATTCACGTGAGATAGGATATGAACCTAGTAGAAATAGTTTTCATTGTCCAGATGATGATAATTATTCTATGGATTCTAGTCATCATTTATATTGTTATAAGGAAGTGCAAGTTAAATCTCGTTCTGATCAGGATAGTATAAATGATCGTGCTGATGGAAAATACTATAGAATTGTTACTAAAATTAATATTGAAATTCCCATCATTGATAATATTTTTGATTTAGATGTTTTTAAAATTTCTGGTGATACAAAAACAATGTATGATAAAAAGTAAAAGGAAGTTGGTAATCTATGAATGTGGTTGTAGCGAATGAACAAAAAAACCCACTATCTAATTTGGATATTGATATTATTAAAAGTGTATCTGGTTCTTATGAAGTAACAGAGATTGTAGAAATGTTTAAAAATTTTTTTTATAGTAAAATGATTTTGGATGTTACAGCTATTAATCATTATAAGGATTTTCATTCTTATGAAGTTTTGGCTAGTGGTCTAAATCCAGAAAAAATTATTTTTTTATTACCTGAAGGTAGTAGTTTGTGTACGCCTAATTTTTTGTCAAGATTAATTGATTTAGGTATTTATAATTTTACAACAAATTTGAATGGGATAAAGTATTTATTAAATAAACCTAATACTTTAAAAGAAGTTGAACCAATTAAAAAGATGGTTCATACCGAAGAATCTAAAGAATCTGGTGCTAATGTAGCAATTGTTTCGAATAAAAAACCAAGTAGTGGAATTACTATTATGGGATTTAAAAATGTGACTGATCATGCTGGTGCTACTACTTTGATTTATATGTTAAAAAAGGAACTTGCTACTGTTTATGGTCAAGATAATGTGGCAGCTGTTGAAATTGAAAAAAATGATTTTCAATTATTTAGAGATAAAAATATGATATCAGCGAAAGAAAATGAAATTAAAACAGTATTACAAGGACTTAGGGCTAATATTATTTTAGTGGATTTAAATTCTTGCAAGGATGATAGCTTTTGTTCTAGTGTCATATATTTATTGGAACCTAGTACAATTAAGTTGAATAGATTAATTCGTAGAAATAAAGAAATATTTAGTACTCTTTCTAAATCTAAAGTTGTTTTAAATAAAAGTATGTTACTAAATAATGATGTTTCTGATTTTGAAGGAGAGGCAGGAATAAATATTTCATATAATTTGCCTCCTCTTGATGAAAGAAAGAGGAATGCAATTATTCATGATTTTTTGACAAAACTTGGTTTATTAAATCAAAATGCTAATTCAAGCAATTCTAATCGTATTTTTGGGTTGTTTAGACGTTAAATCTATTGACAAATTGTGATATAAGATATTATAATATTCTTGAAAGAGAGGTTGTTTTATGGCAAATTTGTTTCTAATTGGTGCTACTGCGCCTTGTGGAGGTTTATTACCTTTAGTAAGAGTTGTTTTTCAGTTGATAAAATTGATTATGATTATTATTCCAATTGCTTTAATTGTTTATGGTACAATTGATTTAGGTAAAGCTGTTATTGCAAGTGATGAAAAAGAGGTAAAAGCTGCGCAAAGTAGATTAATTAAAAGATTCATTTATGCTGCTTTGGTTTTCTTTGTTCCAATGCTAGTTGGTGTTGTTATGAACATTGTAGCAGTTGGTGGCGAAGGTGACACAAGTAGTTGGAGTACTTGTTGGGGAAAGGCAACAGAGTAGTTATTTTGAACATTTAAAATATTAAATTGTATAGATAGAATTTTATGAAAAATTTTTATCTATTTTTTTTATTATATAATAATATATCGAATTTGCGATGAAAAAGAGCAATTTCATTGCTATTTTTTTTTTACTTTGATATACTTAATATGATATAATATTTGCGGAGTGGTTTTATGCGTATAAAATTAATAACTTGTTTGTTTGCTATTGGAATTATGATTGCAATTATTCCTATGCCTACAAAGGCTTTTGAGAATTTTAATTATATTTCTGATTCAGTTTATGTACTTAATAAGAGTAATAATATTTTAGCAAAAAATAATAATTTTTTTACTTCAAATATTCAAATATTAGATTGTAGTTCTCTTTTGGGAGATCCTACTGATGAAAATTCAGTTGCTTGGTTGTTGCAACAAGTATTTGATTTTGTTAAAGTAATTGGACCTATTTTGGTTGTTATACTTAGTAGTATTGATTTTGCTAAAGTCATTATTAGTAGTGATGATGAAGCAATGGGGAAGGCAACTAAGAAATTAGGAAGTAGACTTATATTAGCGGCAATGTTATTTTTCATTCCATTATTGGTAGAAGTATTGCTGGATCTTTTTGGTTTTACTTCAGTTTGTGGTATTAATTAAAAAAGAAGAAGGTGAGTGCAATTGAGTGAGACATTTTTAGGATCAGCTAATATTATTGAAACTGGTATTCGAACAGTTTTTTCGATGTTAGATAGGCCAGCTTATTGGCTTTTAGAGATGGTTTATCAATTGTTTTTTAATGTTGCTTCAGCAGATATTTTTGCTAATGGAATGGTTATGAAGTTTTACGGAAGAATTCAAATGATTCTTAGTGTTTTTATGATGTTTCAATTAGCTTTGATTATTTTAAAAGGGATTATGAATCCGGACTCTTTTTATGATAAGAAAGCTGGAGTTGGTAGTTTTGTAACTCGAGTTGTAGTTGCTTTGGTATTACTTGTTTTAATGGTTCCTATTAAAACTGGTGGACAGAATGAATTTGATGATCAGATTGCAAGTAATGGTTTATTATTTGGTACTTTGTATTCTTTACAACATCGTATTTTGGCAAATAATACTATTGGGAAATTGGTTATGGGATCTTCTGCTACAGATTATATGTCTGATAGTAGTGATACAGAGGATTTAAAAAAGGCTTCTAGAATTTTTACTTCTACTGTTTTGAGAGGATTTTATCGTATTAATCTTTTACCGGAGGATGATAGACCGAGACATGAAGATGGAAAAGATGATGCTGTTTTTAATGATAATCGTGTATGTCAAGATATTGATGATAAAGTTCTTGATTCTTATACTAAGTTAGATGCGGATCCAGGAGATATTATTGGTTTGATTAATGAAACTTGTGAACCTAACTTGAGCTTGAATGTTCCTATTTTAAGTTCTACTTCTGGTAGTAAAAAGTATGCTTTTACTTTTATGCCTATTATTTCAACAATTGTAGGTTTTATGTTTGCTTTTATTCTGCTTAGTTTTACTATTGATATTGCTGTTCGTGCAGTTAAACTTGCGGTATTACGTTTGATTGCACCAATTCCTATTATTTCTTATATGAATCCAAAGGGGTCAACGGATACAGCATTTAATTCTTGGGTAAAAACATTGACTTCAACTTATTTGGATTTATTTATTCGCTTAGCTGCTGTCTATTTTGTTATAGCTATTATTCAAGAAATGATTGCACATGGTATTTATATAAATCATGGTAATGGTCTTATTGGAATACTTTCTTTAATTCTTATTTGGATTGGACTATTTGTTTTTGCAAAACAAGCTCCAAAATTTATTAAAAATGATGTTTTAGGATTAAAAGGAGAACCAGGAAAGTTATTCGGTGGTTTTGGAGAGGTTGCAAGTGTAGTTGGTGGAGCTTTGGCTACTGGTGCTTCGGTTGGTGCTGGTTTAGTTACAGGCTGGCGTGGTAGTAGAGCGTCTCAGGAGGCTAATTGGAATTTAAAGGATCATCCTCAGGGTGCTCAATTTAAACCAAATATAGGGAAGCAACTTGCTTCTTCATTGTTAAGGGGAACATTGAGTGGTATCGCAGCAGGGACTGCCGCGGCTAAAGCAAAAGATCATGCTGGTGCTGCTGCTTTAGGGGCAGCTTTTAAGGGTAACACAGCTTATGCAGCTGCAGCTGAAGATGGTGCAACACTTATGGGTAAAGCTGGTTCTTTTGTAGAAAGATCATTTACAGGAGAAACTATGGCTGATAGGCTTGAAAGACAAAAGAAAGCAAATGAAAGTTCTAGTAAGATTATGGCTAATATTGCGAATCGTGGAGATGAAAAAGCTAAAACGACTAATTGGACTACTGGTACATCTGAGTTAAAGGATGCCAATGGTAATGTTATTAAGTCTGTTACTGGCAACTATCAAAAATGGAGATTTGCTTTTGATGCTGCTAAGGATAGTGGTGCTACGAGCTTTACTTTTAATAATCAGACTTACACAATGGAAGAAGCTGAGTCTTTGGATTATAAATTAATGACTTCTAACAGTGCTGATTATATTGCTAAAATAGGAAAAGATCCTAATGATCCTAATGCTAAAGAAGATGGTGTTCTTGCTCAACTTGTACGTGATTATGAAGTTCGTCTTGGACAAGGCTCTTTTGCTAGAGATGTTGCTAATAAGAGCTCTGGAACTAGCGGTGATGGAGTTCGTAAGCACTTTAAAGACTTGTCTGATGAGTATGCTAATAAGGCTAGTGAAAGTGAACGTAGTTTAGGTCGTGCTAAGGCTAATGCTGATGCAACAAGACCTAAGTAAAAGGGAGTGTGATACAAATGGATGATCAATATTTAATACCAGCTAATACAAAGCGTGGACAATTAATTTTGGGGTGGTTTCGTCCTTTTGATTTAGCTTTGTTTGGTTGTGGGGTATTAGTTACTTTATTGTTACTTGCCTTTCTGCCTTTAGATAGTTTGGCAGTGACAATATTAACTTTAAGTCCTGCAGTTATTACTGGTTTCTTAGTAATTCCAGTTCCTTATTATCATAATATGTTAAATATTATTGTAGAAATGTATGAGTTTTTAACAAATCGACAAACATATCGATGGAAAGGTTGGTGTTATAAAAGTGTCAACAAAAAAGGGAAAGACTAGTGGTTTTACAGAGGATTGGTTACCTGTAAAAACGATTCAAAATAATATGATTATTACTCGTGATAATGTTAAAGTAACGGGGGTTAAAATTTCTCCCAGAAATATCTTTATTTTGGATCCTGAGATGCAAACTAATATATTAATTGGTCTTCGTAATTTTTATAATACAATTGATTATGAATTTTGGTTAGTGGTTGCTGATAGACCAGTTGATATTTCTGTTTATATGTCGCAAATGCAGTTGTTGCTTAATGAAACAAAATCTCCTGCTGTTCGAAAACTTATTATGCAGGATATTGAAAAAGGTGAGGCATTTATTCGTAATAATGTTGTTGATACAGAATACTATTTTCTATTTAAGGGTAAAGATGTAGATTTATTGCAAAAGAGAGTTCGTCAAATGATTAATGGTTTAGCAACTTGTGGTTTAAATGCTTCATTAGCTAGTAATTCAGATTTGAGATTTGTACTTGAAAATTT
This sequence comes from uncultured Erysipelotrichaceae bacterium, assembly GCA_902796215.1. Taxonomy (GTDB): domain Bacteria; phylum Bacillota_I; class Bacilli_A; order RF39; family UBA660; genus UBA3789. The sequence goes on from CADBNY010000150.1 coordinate 11,778, forward strand.
CTTAAATGGGGGTAATACTACAGAGTTTGGAACGGTGATGCCAGTATGAGTACAGGATTAAGAAGTCAATTAGCTCCTAAGGGTTTACATTTTTCGCCTAGTGATTTTTTCATTAGTGATAAATATGCAACTATTTTAACAGTTGTTTCATATCCAAAGTATATTACTCCTGGATATTTATCTTCATTAACTACTATGAGTGGAATAAAAATTGTTGTAAAACATATTCCTGTTCCTGCTCAAGATATGCAAAAGATGTTGAATAAACAAATTGCAGAATTAAAGCAACGTTATCAAGATGAAAAAGATCAAACAGTGCGTGAAAGAATTCGTCAAGATGCTGAGAGCTTAGAGTATTTTACGTCTATGCTTGCTGGAAGCCAGGCTAGAAATTTTGATTTTCAAATGCATATTATGATTACTGCTGATACTAAAGAAGATTTGGAATTAAAGAAGCTAAATGTTAAAAATTATTTAGATGCAATGGAATTAAAAGCGATGCCTTTACGTTTTGAACAGGAAAAAGTTTTGAAATCTATTCTTCCAATATTTCCTTCTCAGGATATTGAACAAAGAATAGGTACTCCTATTCCTAGTGTTACTATGGCTGCTATGTATCCATTTATTTTTGACAGTATTAAAGATCCAGGTCTTTCTACTTTACTGGGAGTTGATTTTTCTGGAGGAGTTATTTTATTTAATCAGTTTTTATATAAAATTCGAAAAGAAAATAATCGAAATAATGCTAATATGATTATTTTAGGTACTTCTGGTTCTGGAAAATCTACTGCTGCAAAATTATTATTAAGATCTCATATTCGTAATGGTTGTCAGCTTGTTGTTATTGATCCTGAAGATGAATTCCGTGAATTAACTAAAACTTTTGGTGGAGATACGATTGATATTGGTAAAGGTGGTACTTTTGGTTTAATTAATCCACTTGAAATTGTAATTGATGTTGATGAAGAGGAAATTAAGCAAGGATTGGGATATACTGTTTTAACTCGTACTTTACAATTTTTAAAAGCTTTTATGAAATATTATGATCCATCTATTGAAGAAGATGTTCTTACTATGTTTTCTGAAGTTGTTCAAGATACTTATCGTCGTTTTGGAATTGATTTTAATACGGATTTTTCTCGTTTTAAGTCTACTGATTATCCAACATTTAGTGATGTTTATGCTACTATTAGAGGAAGACTTATGGCTATGACAGATCATACTCAAGAGCGAGATATTATGGAAAGATTGGAGTTAAAAGTTCGTCCAATTGTTAATGAATTGAAATTTTATTTTGATGGTCATACTACTATTACAAAAGGTAGTGACTTTATGGTTTTCAATATTAAAGAACTTATGAATAGCGATAGTACTATAAAAAATGCATTATTCTTTAATGTTTTAAAATATGCATGGGGATTATGTTTGGATTTTAGTGTAGATACTGTTTTAATGGTTGATGAGGCTCATGTATTATTGGGAAGTAATAATGCATTAGGAGCGGATTTCTTGGCACAATTACAGAGAAGGTCTCGTAAGTATAATACTGGTACAGTAATTATTACTCAGCAGCCAACAGATTTTTCTGATCCTGCTGTTATTACTCAAGGTAAAGCAATTTTTGATAACTCATCATATTATCTTGTTATGGGGCTTAGAAAACAAGCTGTTGAAGATTTATCTTTATTGATTGATTTAAATGAAAGTGAAAAGGAAAGTATAAAACGTTATTCTCAAGGAGAAGCTCTATTTGTATGTGGTAGTAGACGTATGAGAATTAATATTGCAGTTACTCAGGAGGAATTAGATTCCTTTGGAACAGGTGGAGGTTTTTAGAAGAAGAAGTTAGGTGGTGATATCGATGGCCTATGAAGCAAGAAGA
>CADBNY010000151.1 GCA_902796215.1 uncultured Erysipelotrichaceae bacterium
ATTATATCGACAATTTTTTATAAAAGCAATACATAAATTTTACTTTACATCATTTTTTTACAATTAACAAAATAGTGTATTTAAAAAGAAAAATATACAATAATAATAATTATTATGTTAAAATAATAATAAGGTGATAGAATGAAGAAAAAAAAAGATATTCAATTTATAATAATATTTACATTCATAGTCACAATATCTCTTCTATATTTATCAAAAGTTTCATATGCAAAGTATCGAAAACAAGTAGAAGCAAACACAGCTGCAACTGTAGCTAGTTGGAATATTAAAGTAAATAATGAATCTATTAATAATAAATCCATTCTTACAAATTATATAACTCCCACTTTTGATACAAATCAATATGTAAAATCTGGAGTTTTAGCACCTGGATCAACTGGATATTTTGATATTGTAATTGATGCTTTATTAGTAGATGTTGATTTTTCCTATGAAATATCAGGAAGTATTCATGAAGATACTCCCTTAAACGATCTAATTATTACTCAGTACGAACAAAACGGAATTCAATCAATCTATAATGATACTGACAAAATAACTGGAGAAGTTCAAAAAAACACTGCCAACACTTCTATTAGAGTTTTCTTCAAATGGAATGATGATGAAACTGAAACAATGAATAATCAACAAGATACAGCCTATGCTACCAATCCAAATAATCAGCAAACAAAAATAAAAGTCAATATTAAATTCAATCAAAAACAATAAGCAAACACTTATTGTTCTTTTTATGTATTTCTTTGTCTCACTAATAATTTAAGTGTTAAAGATAAACAAGCTTTTCCTGTACTTTCTTCATATTCATGACACTTCATTCCAAAATAACTATCGGCATCATCTTTTTCCAGATATAAATTAGACTTTAAACTATTATAAATACTAGAAGTAACATTAGTTAAAGTATAAATTCCATTACTAAACTGATAATATGGAAAAGAAGAATCAAATTGATAAACATCATCTTGCTTATAATAAATAGGAGTACTACTTTCATATGGCCAAACCAATCCAATATCAAAATCTACTGTATCAGAAGGATTTAAAACTGATTTACTAGCAGTAAAAGAAACACTAAATGGATAATTTGATTGTAAATAATTTATCATAGTTGTCTGATCATTAATTTGAATTGTATGGCCCAATAATTGAAATTCAGAAATTTCATATATAAAATCAGCTGTAACATCACTATGATTATGAGCAGAAATTGTTTTACTATAATTATTCATTCCCGGCTTCATCTTCGTAATATCAATAACAAAAATTTTAGAATCATCTCCAGAATCATCTCTAAATTGAACATCCCAAGATGCTACCGTAGCATCCAAACCAACTTGTGCTGTCGTTGAAAAAACAAACCAAGCAAAAATATTAATTCCCAAAGTAAAAAGTGCTAAAAAGATACTATAATATTTTCTCTTTAACAATGCCTTTTTTAATAAAATAATTTTTTCATCCCTTATTTGTTTCTTCTTCATACAAATTCCTATAATTATTCTTGTTCTTCATTCTTTTCTATTCTTCTTATTTCATTCTTTTCTATTTTTATATCTGTAATTGTCTGCAACACTTCTAAAACAATGACCAATACTAAAGGAATAAAAATAAGCAAGAAAAAGCCAACTTGACTTTTTACAACATGATTAATTGTTGAAATAATAGGTAAAATTCCTATCACTTTTCCAAGTATTTGTGCCTCATCAATACTAGGATCTTCCACTTGAGAAGCAACACCCTTTGTCGTATAAATATATTTTCCATCAGATTTTTCTTCCATTTTTATAATTCTATGTGTAACTAATTTTCCTTGCAAGTCTCCCCTTATTCCCTGATATGCTATATCATCTCCAACCTTTAAACTTTTTGTATCACAATCCTTTACGATAATAACATCATTAATATCATATACTCCAGCCATTGAACCAGTAGCAACAGTAAATAACCGATATCCAAAAATACTTTTATTACCAGATAAACGTTGAAGCATAATAAATGATAAGTATAAAACAACCATCAAAATAAAACATATTTTAATTGTCATATAAACATTTCTAAAAATCTTATTATTAAAAATTTTCATTATCTAAAACACCCTCTTTAAACAAATCCAATAGTTCATTTATTTTATTATTCTCTCGCATTAAGCGATCTTTAAAAATATTATAAATACTATCTTCTCTTTCTTTATTCTTAGCTTTAATAGATTTAATTTGTTTATTGAAAATATCTTGTAACTTATCTTCTGTAATATTAGGATCCGTATCTAACAAATTATCTACTAAACGCTGTATCATTTGATTAATAACAGAACTTTCATTAGCCCTATCACTGCTATTAATATAATTTTTATTTGCAATAAAAGCCATTAAAAAAGCTTGATCGTATTCATTTTTTAAAACACCTTTATCAAAAAAATCACGCTTTTCTTTTTCTTTCTTATCTTTACTTTCAAATGACTGAATATAATTCCATAATTCCTCAGCTTTCCTAAAATTTGGATTTTTTAAAATAACATTTGTTTTTCGAATAGGACTACGAACAGGAGGAACATGTAATCTTGATAAAGTAAGCATTAACTCAGTACCAAAAAAACCATCTATTTGCATTTTTGCTTTTTGAATTCTCTCATCAAAAGAAAGATCATTTTTATCGCCACTACCTTCTTGAATTTTTTTAGAAACATCACTTAAATCTAAAGAAATTTTTAACTCTTCTCCAAAAACACTTGTATTTGCAACATATTGAAGTTTATTTTTATCTTGACAATATGAAGTTCCAGAAGTTTCTGAAGTCCTTTTTTCAAAAAAATTACGTAAATTATTTAACAAAGTATGAATAAAACGGTTCTCATATGTATCTAAACTTTCATCTTTATTAATATTTAATATTTTAGACGGTTTAACATCTCCATTATCTTCAATCTTCTGTATTAAATTAGTATGTTGTGTCAAATGAATAACGGATTCTACAGTTACTTTTCGTGCTAACTCAACTTTAACGATTTCTTCATCATTAATAATAAATCTTTTAGGGTTACGCAAAATATTATCAATATATGGTAAAACATCTTCGATTTTATCCAACCATTCATAATTAAACTCTTTTAACTCATAATCTCGCTTAATAAATAATGTAGAATTCAAATTACTAATAAAGGCTTCATTTCTATCAAATTCTTCATCATTATTCATTCTACCATCTCCCATTAAATCATTTTCTTAAGTCTTAGTAAATACTCCTTACATTCATTAAAGTTTTGCTTTCCAAAGCTCTTATCCAAAAATTCAATAAATGGATCAATATCATCTCGAATATAAGCTAAGTTTAATTGTTCAAATTTACGAAGTATTTTTCTTGCTATATAATAATCTACACCATCAACTTCTGTACCACCACACGCAACATATGTTGCAACAAAATCTCTCATTTGCTTAACAATACGATTACCAAAAGCAATACGGAAATGTTGAATAACATAATCATCCATATCACTGATTTTTTGTTCCATTTCAGCAGTTAACGGATTATTTTTCTTAGCTTCAGCAAATAACCCTTCTAAATAAGAACTATTAATATTCATAGCATCAGTATCAACAGGTTCAAAAACTTGCCCTTTATCATTAATATCAATTGGCATAGCACGGTCATATACTTTATCAGTAACAGCAAAAGTAGAATCATCATTATTAATCGTACCAATATACCACATATTACCTGGAATTTTTAATTTACCAGCTTGAAGTTTAACCGGATCATTATCCCAAGAGCTAGGTACTAATTCAATAATCCATTCATCTCGTGAAGGCATTTCTAGAATTGACAACATTTCTGCAAAATAGTATTCAACACGAGCAATATTCATTTCATCAAGTACAGTAACATAAACATCATCAGTATATCCAGCTAAATACATTCCTTTTAAGACATCAGTTTCATTAAACTTCTTTGTAAACTCATTAAAATAACCAAATAACTCAGTACGATCTCTCCAGGAGGGTTGAACAGACGCTATAATTGCATCATTCTTAATAAATTTTCCCCAAGCATAAGCAAGAGAAGTTTTACCTGTACCAGAAATACCCTGTAGAATAACTAATTTTGTTGCAGATAATCCAGAAATAAATAATCTTATCATATTAGTTGTATAATAAAGTTTCAATTTAGAAGCCGCAAAATTACGAAATTCTTCTACCAATTCTTCTAATGTAAAACTATTTCCATAGTCTTGAATCTTATAATCCTTAAATTGAACATCAATAGAATGTAATTTAGAAAATCTAGCATTTGGATCATCATCAATAATTCCAACTTCACTACTGTTCTCTTCTTCACTATCACTAATAGTTTCTTCTTCAATTGTAGCCTCTTCCCCTGGTTTTAATCCTAATTGAGACACTTTCATTGCAAGTATTTTCTCTTTTTCTTGCACCAAATCAGCAACCTTATTATTTAGCATTCCAATCTCTTTTAGCATAGACTCTTGTTCCACTAGTGTTTTTCGAAATCGAATATATTTACGAACTAAAAAGACAATCGACAAAATAATTAATCCTAATATAACAATCATTACAATAATTGCTAATATTGCTAATACCCATTCTCCCCCAGAAAACTCCTTTTGATAAAGACCAATAATAGACAAATAATCTTGAATATTAAAAACTTGAATAAAACCATTTAAAATTCCACTTATCATAGTCCCAATACCATTAAAAAAAACGGACATAAATTCAAATAAAAAACGAAAATAAGTCTCCATCTTAATCCTCCTCAAAAAGCAATATTTTCAAAGTCTTTCCTTCATAATTAAGTAAATATTCCTTATCTTTATACTTATAATCGGAAAGAACTAAATAATCAAAAATTCCCTCTTTCTCAATATTTTCAATCTTTTTATAAATATCATGAATATGAGAAAAATCCTGAATACATACAAAATGAAAATCTTCAGAAAAAGCATCTTTTTGATTCACATAAGTATTATAAGTAACACCTAAATAAACATAATGACGAAATAAATGATTATCAATTAAAGAAAAAATATTAGAATCAATTTTTCCTCTTTTAATAAATGAATCATCTAATTTAATAATAAAACGAGGGATTTTTTTATTTTCAACAATATTTTTTAAAATATATAAAGACAACTTCTGAATAAGACACTCTATCTTGTCCTTAAATAATTCATCCTTAAAAAAAACTCTAGTAATCATCGTCTTCCTATAATTATTTAAGACATCAATATGATAATCAAGCTCAAAATATTTAACCTCATTACATCCTTCGAAAGACTTCTCATTAAGACAATAATAATGATCTCGATAATTAAATAACTTATTTATTAAATTATAATTTTTTTGAACCATTTTAATAAACTTTGCTAATCTATTTTTTATATGTTCTTTATAAAAATAATTATTTTCAACAAATTCAATAACAGCTTCAGATAATTGCTCCTTATCATTTATTTTTAATTGATCAATCTTTAAAACTTCTAAAGAAAAATCTTTTAAGCCTTTAATTGCTTGTACATGAAAAGAATATTCTTGATTACTCTCTTGTAATTCATATTGTCGATAATCATCCAGCATTTCTATCATTGTCCCTTGAAATTCTTTACAAAGATTATCTAAACTGTAAATAGAATCATCAACCGTATAAAAAATATTATAATAGTAATTATCAACATAAAGAGAAAAATAATCTTGAAATACTTTTCGAATAAAAGGTGAATCATCATCTAATAGAAAAACTCCATACTCAACAAGGTATTGTATCTTATAATTCATAAAAATACTAATTACATTATTCATAGAATTCACCAACCTTACTCAATTAAAATTATAACATAAATATCATTCAATTACTCATCTAATTTGCTGTATTAACAGAAACTTGAATAATTGAAGTTGGATTAACAACCGGATAAGTATAATCCCTAGTAATATCATCTTTATAAAATATTATTTCACTACTAGAACTAGCATTAACTTTAAAAGAAAATTTCGAAACATACTGATATCCATTAATTGTTTGTTCTTGATAATTATCAGAAAGACGATGAAGATACAAACTATTCATCATATCAACAAATAATTTTTCTGGATTATACTGAAGTGTTACAATAGCAGAAAAACACTTATTTTTATTTTCATCTGTTAAATCATTATAATCATCTAAACTAATTTGATCACCAACATGATAATTCAAAAAAGGCTCCTCTACCTGATAATAGGAAATAGAATTTAAAAAACGAATTGTTAAATACTTCGAATTAACGCTATCTTCTATTTCATAAGAAAAATTGCTTTTTTCAACTCCTATTGTATAAGCAGCACTCATTGTTTTATGATAAGGAAGATTAGAAGAAACAGAAGTTTCTACTAAAACAGTATCATTTGCATAAAAATTTTGTAATGGTGTAACACTAATTTGATAAGAATCTGTTTCATCATCTGCTCGAATAATTCCACTATTTTTACTCAAAGTACAACTAACAGTACTAGGACAATTAACATTAATGGTATAACTAATATCTGTTCTAGTAACTCTTTCAGCATTTTTACGATTATTTAAATCAATTGTTAATGTATAAGTATTAACACCATCCCAGTTATTTATATTATAATTTTTGCCATTAACATTTAAAATACTACTATTAAAATAAAAACCCTTAGTTTCTAATAAATATTGTGAAATAATATTATGAATATAACGACCAAAAGCAAAAGAAATAAATAAGAAAAACACTAATAAACATAAAATAATAATACTTCTTCTTTTATATTTTCGAATATATTTCATAGTACCCTCCTATATCATATAATTTGTTGAGACTCCAATATAACTTCAATACTTTCTAAATAATCCGCATAAACACTGTTTGCAGAATAAAGAGAGGGAAATTGTATAACTATTGTATAAATATCTGTTACATCATTTTCATAACTCATTTGATAATTACTAATGGCACTATACTCTCTATACCACGCCCCATCTACATCTTGTTTTGAACTAGATCCTTGAAAAAGATTAACTGCCCCACTAGCATCTGGTAATTCATTACAATACATTGAAATAGTAATTGGTAAATTGGTCGTTGTTCGAACCTTAACTCGATAAGAAATATCCACATCACTGTGTTTACTAGCATTATAATTAGATACACTAAAACGATATACATAAGCCTCATCTTGAGGAATGATTCCTTCTGATTCTAAATTAAAAGACATTTTCCCATCTTCAAAAATATATAAGGCTTTATCAATATTAGCATTAACTTTAGCACGTATTTCATATCTTGAATAAGTATATTGTAATAATCGAAATGCTAAAAATAAAATCAACAACAAAAAGAATCCGAATAATATTAATCTTTTTTTTTCCTCAAAAAAAGATATATTCTTAATTTTATTAATTAATAAATTCACATTATCACCTACGGTTCTACATATTCTTGAATAGTCTCTCCTCGATATTGAACAGCATGAAAATGAATTTCAAAAAAATCATCTAATATTTGATTATCTTCTGTTATCCCTTCAATATCAACTAAATAATCAAAATAAAAATTAGCACTAAGATGAAATTTTCTATTATTTGCTATATCATCTAAAGTTATAATTCCAGTATAAGTATCTTGACTTGTTCGAATAATTCCATCATTTGAAATTATCTCAGAAAAAGTCAAAAGTTTATCATCATCTATTTTTTTATCAACAAAACGAAATTCATATAATATAGCAACATCACTACCACTAGGATCAATTTCCAAATCAATTGTACCAGAACTACCTGGAGATATTTTTTCTTCTCGAGTATGAGTAGATACCCAAGTTGTATTATCTAAAATAACTCGATTATCTAACGTACCATCATTATTAGCAACCGCATCTACTCCATTTATTTTCAAACTTATTCCAGCAATTGAATTTGTTACTGCACCTTCAATAATAGACTCATAAGCAGTATAAGTAAATCTAGCATTATAATACAAAAAACAGCCACCTACAATAACAATTAAAAAAAACATCAATATCTTTTTATTGTTTCTCATATCTACTCCTTATAATAATAATTATAGCAAAACAAAACTTTTTAGTAAACTTCAAATGCAAATGAAAAAAAGAAAATTAAATTGATTACCAATTTAACTTTCTAAAAAGCTCTTATATAATACAACTTACAATATCTCAATATTATCTTCTGTTTTTTTATCTTCTAATGACTCTTTCTTAATATTTTCTTCTTCATTTTTCCCTTTTTTTGATTCACTATTTTCATCACCAGAAGAATCCATAGTAAGTTCAACTTTTTCATAACGAACAATCATAATAAATTCATATACATGGTAAATAAAGACAATAAGGATTGGTAATAATACACAAAATAAGAAACCAATTCTACTCTCTAAAAAATTCAAAATAGACCCAAGTTTATGATAAGTATGAGAATATTTTCCTAATACTCTAGTACCAACAATACTAGTTGGTCCAGAATCATCAACTGTATATAAATAACTATAATCATCATTTTTTATGCTCATTACAGGAGAGCTTTTAATAATATAATCATCATTATATACAGCATAATAATAAATCAAATCACCCTCATTAATGTCATTACTATTTTTGACAACTAATAAATCACCTTTTTTAGTATTATCAATATTTTTTTCAGCAAACAAATCAATATTTGTAAAAGTATAATCTCCAAATTGAGTATATCCATACTTATTTCTACACAATAAGAAACAAGTTAGAACAATAACATAAACAATAATAATAAATTCTACTACAAACCAAATTCCCCTTAAAAACTTCTTCATATAATATCACCATCCTAATCGTATCACAAATATCTTTTAATTTCAAATATTATATTCATTTTTTCTACGATGTTTTTTTATGAATAATAATATACTTTGTTTCACTATCAATTAATTGATTATTATCATATAATTTAAAGACTATTCGATAAGTTCCACTCGTTAAAGATGTCTGTAAATTAAAGTCCAAATTCCTTTCTGTTAAACCGTTCATATCTAGATACATTTCATTTCCACTAGCAGGAATAAAAGCATTACTAAATACAGACCTAAATGGTATTGAAGTAAATTGAGTAGAATCAATAGAATCAATATCGCGTTTAAATAATTCTACTCTAAGATTTGGATTAGTAAGTTGGGAATTATACTTAATATGATAAGTATTAGTAGTTCTACCATTCATATTTTTCCCTGTTTCTCCATCAATAATCTTATCCTTATCATCACCATCTACAATAATAGAATTATCAGCACTTACAACATAAACAGTAAATTCTTGAGTAATAGAATTTTCATAAATAGAATTATGCAAGCCATCATCAGAAGCAAATAATGTATATCGAATTTTATATTCGCCTGGAGGTAAATCTTTTGTAACAGTAATTTTCGGTAACTTATCCAAATTAGATACTTTATTTGCTAACTTAATTCTAAAAATTCCATCCCCATCAGCAAAATATTCATGATTATCTAACATGATACTAGTACCAGTTAACATACTAGAACTAACAGAAACTCCCTCTTTATCAAATAACGAAACATTAAGCCCCATACTACTTGATTCATAATTAGTATCAATTACAGATTGTCTATTTTCTGTTTCATTATATTGAATTCTAGTAGAATAATTAAATTCATCAGCTACATTGTAATATAAATAAGAATCATTATTGGCAAAAGTCTGATTTAAGACAATATTACTGCTATCATAAGTATTATAAACCATTAAAGATTCTCGAATACCTAAAACATTAAAAACAGTACGATCTTCATGATTACGAAGTTCAAATAACATAGAATTACCTAAATGTTCACCAGTAGTACCTGTTTCTTTAAAATCAAAAATAAACATAAATTCTTCATCAACTAAACCAACCTCATCATCATAATAAGCATGATTAGCTACCCTATCATCGTAAGTATTATTATTACTAGTACTGCCCATTTTAATAAAATTATGAAGTGGATAAACAATTTCATTATATAAAGATAATTGCTCTAAAGAATCATTGTATATATCTTGAGTTACCGTAAAATAGTAATAATCTGGTCGATTAGGATTTGCTCCATAATCAAGCATAGTAATCATTGTATTAACTGGTAATGGATGATTCGTAGTTAAAACATGATAATTTTGATTATTATTTCCATATACACTTTCAAATCTATCATTCCAAGCAGTTAATGAATAATATGTACTAAATTGACTCTGATTTGTAATATTAACTAAAGTTGATGAAGGCATTTCATACCTTTTATCATATGTGATAGAAGCATCATAACTATCTGCATCATCATATTTTCTAGAAACTAAATTAATAGTAACCGTAATAAATTTAATATCATATTCAATAGCATTCTTAGGAATATCCGCCCTTAAAGTTAAAACTACAGTACCAAGTCTTCCCTGGCTATTAATATTTTTAGCATGATACAAGTAAAACATCAAAGATGGAGGAAGTTTTCTACTATCTGTTTTATAATTCTTATCACCTGTCAAAGCTCCCCCATTTTGACTCAATAATTTAGTCACACCATAACCGGTCCATTCTTGCGTTTCAGCCTTCATTGAAAGACCTAAAATATTATTTGCTTGTTCTTCTGTTCGACCAACCCTAGGAACATTATTCGAATCCACTAATTGAATTTCACTATTTAATCCACTACTATCAAATCCAATAGCACTAAAGTTTGTATTACCATCAGCAAAATCAATCAATTGCAATTCATAAGTACCTAAAGAAGAATACTTAGAAGCAGTCAAAGTAAATTCATAATTAATAGCTTCAAAACCAATAATCCAACGATAACCAGTTTCACCAATTGGACTAGGATCAATATAAGCAACCTTAACTTCTGTATAATCATCATTTAAATAATTTGAATAAAAACCATCTTTTGTAATATCATGATCAACATTATGAAGACCAATAACATAACTACCTCCAACAATTTCTAATCCAGCATTACCAGTATCACCATAACTTAAATCATCATCATATAAACCATAACGATAAGTACCATTATCATAACCAGTATACATTCCAAAGAAAGTCATACCAGTTACTCTACCATAAGCAGTAGCAGCTTGATTAATTGTAACATTCAAATTTTGACCAGGTAGCATATAAATCCGATTATCAACGTTTTTAGTAACACTTCCACTATCATCATCAATATCAACAATCGCTGGTACTAATGTACCATTAGAGTCAACTCCACTATATAATTCTTTTAATAAATTTGCATTATGTTGAAGTAATAAAACACTATCATTTTTCAATATTAATTTATCAATAATATTAAATGAATATAAAATATCAGAATACTCATTTGTTCTATCCGTTGTACCTTCAAGCTCAATAACAGAATGATCAATAATCAAATTATTAGCTCTTTGAATAGAAATGCTTTTATTAGGAGCTTCTCTAGAACCTAAATTTTTAATAGTAATATTAGAAGTTCCTGAAGAACTAGAAGCATTTCCAGAACCAAAAACACTACCATTTATAATAAAATCATGATTATTATTTATATATCCTGTACCATTAATATCAACATCAATTCCTCGGGTAACGGAGATAAATGTCCAGTCATAAGTCTCACTACCACTAGCATTACTCTCTCCTCCACCAAAAACTGTTCCACTAATATGAATATCATCTTCATGAAGTCCATTGACAGATACAGAACTAGTACCAATGTTAGTATCAGTTGTTCCATAAACAATAGCCATTTTAGGTCCGCCATAAACATTTCCATGAATAATTCCTCCTACAAGATTAACAGTAGCAATAGAATTACCCACACTTTGAAGTCCAGTACTTGCAGCATTCCCGGAACCAAACACACACCCTGCATTAGGAGCTTCACTAGAAGATGTTCCAATTTCTGATTCACCATCAATAGTAATTGTTGAATTTGTATGAACTATCGCAGTACTACCATTACCTCCCGCAAAAGCATTACCTAAAATATGCGCATCAGTTACAAAAACACTAGTACTACCTTCAACAACTCCTTCACATCCACCACCATAAATATTATTAGAAACAGTAGAACCATCAATATCTAAAATAGTATTACCCGTAACACCAGCAGCATTACCACCACCATAGATATCAACAGCTGTAATAGAACCAACTATTACATTCGAAGAGCCAACACTAGCCTCGTTTCCTCCACCATAAATAGTGTGAACATCACCTTCATTTGCCGTAACATTAGCAACACTTGTAATACCTCCATGATTATTTCCCCCATAAACAGTTTGAACTCTAATATTAGAGTTTGGAATATTATTACCTAACTGAACATTAGATGTTCCAACATTACCAGATTCGTTAGAACCTCCAAATAAATTTGTAATTGTACCACTTTCAACTAATACATTTGTATTTGTAACTCCGGCTTCATTCCCTCCGCCATAAACATTTGTTATATTACCACTATGAATATTAACTTGACTTATTAAAGAAGAAGCATTGTCTCCTCCACCAAACAAATTCGTAATAGAAGAAGATGTAGTATCAATATTAGCATTAGTCGTTTGTCCACCTTGATTATTCCCACCATATGCACTTGTTATAATAGAATTGACAATATAAACATTACCTGTACCTACAGTTCCAGAAACATTAGAACCACCAAAGACAGAGTGAAGAGTATCATTTTGAATACTTATATTAGTAGCCGTAAGACCAGCTTTTCGTCCTCCACCATAAACATCTTGTAAAGAATCAATATACCCAGAAACAGTAACATTACTAGTACCAGAAGAAGCTTCATTTCCTCCACCATAAATATCCCCACTAATATCGGCCCCAACAATTGAAACATTAGTAATACCTGTCGAACCATCTATATTATTACCACCATAAATATCTGTGACAGAACCGCTAGTTACTGTAACATGAGACTCTGTAACTGTTCCTAATAAATTAGAGCCACCATATAAATTGCCCGTAATAGTAGAACCCTGTAAATAAATATTAGTGCTATCTTGATTAACTTCATTTCCTCCACCAAAGGCATTACCAATCGAGCCAGCGTTTAAATAAACAACATCTCCACTACTAGGCTTTCCAGAGGCATCAAAACCACCAAAAACTTTACCAATAGAGCCACCATTAATATTAACAGTAATATTTCCCAATACATAAGGAGTAGCAGAATCACTTCCTTGAGCTCCACCAAATACACTGCCATGAATAATACCATTAGAAACAGTAACATTAGTATTTCCACTAGCTGTTCCACTTATTGATGTTGCATTAACAGTTCCATAAGCACTACCACCATAAACAGAACCATTTATTACAGGATGATTAGATACAGTATTACCAATAGACACATTAATATTTGAATTAACAAATGTATTATTTCCTCGTCCACCACCATAAACATTATGTGTAATATTTCCATCATAAACATTTACATTTACTGAACCATAGACAAGTCCTTCATTATCAGAACCACCATATATATTTCCGATTGTTCCGCCATATATATTAATATTAATAGCACTAGATGAAGAATAATTAGATTGACCAAATCCAGCTGATTTAGAACCACCATATATATTTCCGATTGTTCCATCTAAAACGTCAATGCTAGAAGAGGATGTATTAGCATATTGTGTACCAGCAGAGCCATAATTACCTCCCCCATAAACACTCTTATTAATCGTTGCTCCATTAACAATAATACGTGAATTATAAACAGTTCCTTTAGATGTAGAACTAGTATTACCTCCACCAGCTCCAAAAACAGAACCAGATTCTACTCCATACAAAGAATCTATCTCATCACCAATAACTGCATCTCCACCAATATAAATAAGAGTAGAACCTTGGACAATTCCATCAGTAGTATCGGAAGAACTATAACTATCAGAACCACCAAGAACACTATAATGAACTTTACCACCTGTAACATTTATAATACGGTTCCCTTGCGTAGTAGAATGACCAGCTCCTCCATATATTTGCCGAACCTCTCCTCCAGACATTCCAATAAAAGAAGAATTAGAATTCACTCCACCATTAAAACCATAGCCACCTAAAGCAATATTAATATATCCACCTTCAATTTTTACACCTGTAATGGATTCTACATTTTTTGCATTCCATCCACCAATATATAAGCCGGTAGTACCATCAGTATTAGCAGTACCATTTGTATTAAAACCATAAGTACCACTTTTCAAAGTTGTAAAAGATAAAAACAAACTATTACTTCCTGCTATATTAGAACCACTATTGGAATAACCATCAAGACCAATTAAAAACCATAAATTATCATTATTATTATTAATTCGATCATAATCATTACCTAATATATTTTCCTCATTGAAAGTTGATGTATAACTTCCACTATCTGCACCACAACGATATGAATAATATCTTCCAGTTTCAATAATAACCTTAAAAGAACCACTAGCACCATTAGTAACGCCACCATAAATTCGATTTGCTATCAAATAATTATTACCTCTACTGCTAGTTACATTTCGCCCAATTTTGAAATTATTAGAATTTGCATAAATTGCATAAGTTGTTGGTTCATCACCCATAGAATAATTATTTGAACCAGTACCACTAGGACCATAAAATTTAATATTTTCAATAACCAAGTCATTTCGAACAGTCAAGTTATTTGCAACATTAAGAATTCCTGTAGGATTAGTTGCATTAATATCCGTACCCGTTACAGTAAAAGGTCTATTCACTGAAATATTAGAAATAGTTAAAGCTGTAGTACTAGTATATCTAAAAATATTAGTATCCCTAGTAACTAAATAAAAATATTTATTAGAATCAACAATTTCTCCATTATATTCTTCAACTATTGATATCGAATTACCTCGTGAATTTAAAATTGAATCATTATACCTAATCATTTTATAGGCTGTAGTACAATCACTAGCATTAGTACATAAAGTACCATCACCAGTATAATATTCTTTAGTACTAATCATATCAATAGTTGGATTACTTACTTGATAAAATAAGCCTACTGTACTTTGTCCAGCTAATAAAGTAGTTGTATAATGTGGAATTTGTACAGTATCCCAATAACTACCATTAGAATCAGCAATAAGATTCATATAATTAGAACTGTAATAATATATTGTTGTCTCTGTATTATCCCCTGTCGAATCAAAATCCGGTATAAATGTATAATTACCACCAGTATATTCAGTACCACCAACAATACCACTTGTATTTGCTCTATATGCATAACAAGTACTATATCTAGGGCATCTTGTCCTAGTACCACCAACATAAGTATAAGTAGTGCCAGACTGATTTGTCTTATACCAAATTCCTTGTGGCATATACCCATCATTCCGCACATAAGAACGAGTATATTCCATTATTGCATAATTCTGTTTCCAATAAGCTCTTCCTTGTATATTTTCCTGTGTATAATGAGAAAATGTACTCATAGATTGCATGGACATAGAATTAAAATCACTAATATCACTAGCACTAGTCACAACATCAGCTTTAATCCAACTAGCATTTAAATGAACAATAATCTGACTTCCACCATCCACAGGAATATCCATATATCTGGTATAATTATTCTTTTGAAATCCAATTATTGAACTCTCACATATAGAATCACTAGAATCACTATTTTGATTGCACACCCATCCATTAAATCCATATTCAGAATTATTAATGTAAGGTCTCTTAGAAAAAGGATTATCAATAAGTTCAATATGAATATAATGATTACCATTATTATCAGTTAATAAATTACCATTAGAATCTCTCTCTAATCCATAATATTTATAATAAACAAACTTATTAATAGCGTTTTCCCCATTTATAGGAGACATAAATCCTACTAAAGAACTATTATTAATATCAACACCATCATAAATCATTTGTACTTTTACCAAATATTGATCATCATAATATCCAGAATTAGTACTAGGTAAAGAAGTATTTTGAACCTCTGTATAATTTAAACCCTTTAAATAATTATAATCACTATCAAGATCATTAACATAAAAAGTATTTCCTGATAAACCAGATTCATGAGTAATAATATTACTAGCACCCCTAGTTTTAATAGAAAAAGAAAAATTACTAGGTTTATTATCAATAATATTACTTGTTTTTATTTCTTCTTGCTTAACATATTTTTTCAAAACAAATTGATTTTCTTCATAATCCCAATAATAATCACTACTATTATCATTAAATTCAGAAAGTAACATTTCATTAGAAATTTCCTCTCCATCTAAATATATTTTTCCATCTTTCACAATATAATGATTTTTAATTTTCTCATTAGAAAAATTAATATCATTCATATTTTCCAATGAAATATTACTAATAACTTTATATACTTCTCCATCTATATTATCCGATATAATACCAATTTTATTATTATTATCATTTCCTCTAATTCTTCCTATAAAGGATAAATTATACAAATAACTATTAGAAGAAACACTTTTAGTAAATACACCAATATAATTATCACTACTTTTTATATCAGCATAATCAATGTCAAAATCAATAAATGATAAATTTACAAATTGGCTTAATACAGTTTCTTCATTTATATTCTCATCTTTACTGTTTGTTAAAACTTCTCCAATAAATCCTACAATATTATTATATTCATGCTCATTTTCATTTACTTTTATTTTAAAAGACCTCATTATAAGATTTTCAATACTAGCATTTTCAACTTTAGTAAATAAAGAATAATATGAAACATTATCTACAACAACATCTTGATCTATTTTTAAATTATAAATAGAATGTCCCCTACCATCAAAATGTCCTTTAAATATTTTATCCTCTTCCGAAGTAATAATACCAATACTAGAAAAGCTCTTATCTCCAAAATTTAAATCACCATCTAAAGCATAATATTTATCTTGATAAGATTGATAATTATCTCCTTCTATTAAATTTTTAAAATAAACAAATTCCTCTGGACTTCTAATAATATATGGATTTTCACTTGTTCCATTTCCAGATTCAAATTGAGTTGCTACTGAAACTCCATCCCATGGTTGCTCCAACGAACCAAAAGTAAGTTTACCCGTTAAAAGTAAATAAATAAAAAAAGAAAAAGAAAGCACAATAAAAGCAATGAAAAAAGAAATAAAGGTTTTTTTATAAATTTCATTTCTTATTTTCACTGCTACCACCCACTTTAATAATTATGTATTTTTACAATACGTTCAATTTTATCTAATTCAAATACTTTCTTATTATCAAACTTATTTGATATTTTTTGCATAAAAGTAATTTGATTTTTTATCTGTTTGATAGCATATTTATCAGAAGTAGATATTTTTTTAAAATAATTACCTTGATCTACCAACACTTTATATTTTAATATTTTATAAATACCATCAAACATTTCTTGATCATTATAAAGAATAGAATACGTTAATAATTGTAAAAAGATATAAACAGGCATATGATATATACGATTACGTACAATTTCTGTCAATCCAACTCTTTCTAAATCATAATCATATAATTCTTGAAATGGTGGATTATTTATTTCTTCAACAAAATATTTAGTATCTGAAACAAGTAAAATATTACAAAGTTTATAGATATATTGATATTTTTGTAACCATTTTTTAGTCATTCTAATTTTAAAAACTTGAGCTTTTTTACATTTTAAAATTGAAGTAACTATATCAATTGTTTCCTTCTCTTTAAGATGATCATTACCTGATACATTTTCATGAAGTGAAGATTCAATATCATCTAAAATCTCTATATCAGATGTTTTTTCTAATTCTTTCTCATGATTTTTTTCTAAAGTTTCAATTTCTTGTAATGGAATTGTTACTGTTAAACCAGATGGTGCTTCCTCTTTTCGATTACTAGGTGATAAGAATATATCATCAGGTACTTTCTTTTGCTCATCCTTTTCTGTTTTTTTCGTATCTTTTTCCTTCATAATAAACTTACGAACAATACCATCAAAATTAACTAACGCTAAAAGAATAAAAATAATTAAGAAAACAGCAATAGATTTCAAAATAAAACTTGGAGAAATAGAGCAACAAACCCTACCTATTATTTGATCTTTCGATATTGCCTCATCTACTGAATTATTTACATCACCTTTAGCAATATAATCTTCATTATTGATTTGAATTAAACGATGGGTAATAATTTCTCCATCCTTACTCTTATAAGTAATAATATCATTTAAATGAACATCTTTTGTTAATCGAATAAAAATAATATCATCAACTTCTATACTACCTGACATAGAACCAGATGCCACTACAAAATAAGTATGTCCAAAAATATTAACATAATCTTTTTTCATAATATCCGTAACAATAAAGGTATATATACATAAAGTCACTAAAAGAACCAAAAAAATAGATGCAACATATTTAAATATGTTCTTAACTTTAGTCATACAACCACCACCTTTACTATTCTTACTATATCATTATAACATAGGAAAAAAAATCATAAAAGTGTTTTTATAAAAAAAAACAGTCAATGCATAATACACTGACTGTTAGAAAAATTATCACTTACATGGTCTACACATTATTTGACAATTATCCTTAATATATTTTTATATTATCATGAAAAGATTTATACTTTACACAAAATTATTTACATACTAGGGATGATTTTGTACTCCACCATTTCCTCCACCAGTACTAAATCCAACTTTAGTATCTGCGTTAAGATCAGCTTCAAGATTTTCATCTTGAGTCTTGTAAGCAGTTTCAACAGAATTAATAATATCCTGTTCTGCTGCTGTTAAAGCTGCATTAAGATTATTAGCAGTTTCTATAATTCCATCAATAAAAGTACCAATACCAGCCTGAACTTTTTCACCTTTAATAGCAGCATCATTTTGCGTATTTTGAATTTCTTTAACCTTATTGTCAATATTTGTTTTTAATTCCTCAATTTTACTAGTAACATTTGTAGCAAATGTTGGTGTAATACCTACACTTCCACCATTATCCGGAAAAGGATTCGTAAAAGATATTATATCCATAGTTTTATAAGAATCACGTTTTTCACTAGTAACAGCAGTTCCTTTCATTTGTATCGGCATAAAAATCCTCCTTAACTTATATTATTTTTTAACCATCTAGTTCAATCATACCAGCATCATTAGCTTTCATACTTCCTTGAACAGCACTTAATTCATTAACAAGATTCTGATACAAAGCCTCACAAGCTGCCATGAATTGATCAAAGTCTTTATTCAAGTTAGAAATAAAATTATTCTTGGCAACTCCAGACCATTCTGCTTCACAAACAGTATTTATGTCATTAAAACCTGTTTGTAATACTTGTTGCATTTCAGTAAAAACTTTTGCTTTTATTGTGTTATCTAAATAATCACCTAACTTCGCACTATCATAACCATACTCCATTTCATCTACAGATGGACCAACCTCAGCCATAATAACACCTCCAATCTTTAAATATTATCATCAATTTTACTGACACTTTGTGTAGTTACTAAGGCTAAATCACTATCTTGTTGAGCATAACTAGCTTCAACTTTTCCAAGAATATCAATGTAAGAATTAATAATTTTTGCCGTTTTTGCCCACTCTTTTCTTATAGCCGTAAACTTATTAATTATCTCATTTCTGCAAGATCCTCCAAGAGAACTTTGTAAAACATTATAATAACCATCTAATCGAAGAGATAAAGCATTGATTTCTTCAACATATCCTAGCAAACTTACTTTTACACCATTAATTTTTTCAAGATTAATTCCTGTAGCCATTAGCCTCCACCTACCTAAATATCATAATTCAATACTATCACATTAATTTAAAACAAACAAGAACAATCAATTATTTGACACTATTTTACAATAATATTCTGCATCTTTATTTCTTCTATTACCAACTTACTTAAATCATCACTAGTATTCTTAGTTGCAGCCTCTGTAAGTCTTTTTATTTCCTTAATCCAAATCAAATAGTTATCAAGTTTATCAGAACAATCACTAATATTATTAACAATATCACTCCAGCTATAAGGACAATTATAAGGTAAATTTACCCCCCCAGCTTTTTCTAAAGCAGAAAATACTGAAGACTTTAATTTTCCAATATCTGGTATTAAATTATTTGATATTTTATCAGTGTTAATCATCACTATTGCCATATTTTCCTCCTAAATAACTATTATCTGCTATTGTAGACATACTATTAGTATAATCTATTATTTTACTTCCAAAAGAATCAATAGTAGTAGCCAAATTTAACAAATTAGCTTTATCTTTTAATGCTACCGTAATAAATAAATTCACAGATGCATCACTTTGATCACTAACCCAAGCTCCATCTTTGGAAATATTACTAACTTTAGTATACAAGCTATTAATAACAAAATTATAATTCCTAGCAAAAGATTGCAAATCTTCTCCAACTTGCTTTAGCTTGTCAATATCCATTTTTATTTTAGCCATAAAATAACCTCCACTTACTTTTTTCCTTTTTATTCTGTAATACTATCATACATTTCATTCAAATCATTATCAAGCCAAGGAAGAATATCATTAACAATTTTATCATATGAATCTTTCAAATTAGAGCTTACATTATTAAAAAAATCGTTACTATTATTTTTCTCATCAACTTGAAAAGATTGAATTTCTGTAGAAGACAAAGCATTAGCTTTGTCTAAAGCATCCTTTAATGCATTCCTAACCGCCTTAACTTGTCTAATAATATCATTTTTTACTTCCAAATCATCAGTTTCAGACATCTTATCACCTCACATTAATATAATTTTACTACCATTTCTAATATCAGTATTTATGATTAAAATATCAATAGCATACATATCACCACTATCTCCACTATACAAAGAATTCTTCTCATTTGCAACAAAATATCCACCAGACAAATCAGAAACTAGTTTTGATAATAACTCAATTACATTTCCAACCTTACGATTTATTGGAATAAAAACATCATAACTTTCCTCTAAAACAGGAACAACTAAGTTAACTAAAACTTTATTATTCATCTTTTTTATCAACTCCATCAACAACATATTTAATAACCATATGATTTCCTTGATATACAGGATACCCAATACAAGGGAACACATTTTGTCGATCTTCCACACTTAATGACATAACACCAAGTGCAACTTGAACACCTATATCTTCACCTAACCATATACCAAATGTATTATTAATATTATCACGATACCAACTTTCAAGTTGAATTTCTTTATAAGAATCAGAATCATCAAAAAACAAGAAAGAATTATTTTCACATTTAGAAACCTGAATAAATAATGATTCGAATTCCTTAGTATATTTCACCATTTTCTTTTTAAATTCTGAAATACCTAAAATGAAATATATATGTTTCTCTGACAATTTTGAATCATTAACGACATTCTGATATGCCATTAAAAAAGCTTTTTCTAAATTATTACTATATAAATCAATTCCTTCATAGTTTCCACGATAAATACTTAACGCATCAATAACATGAATCTTAACATTATTAATTTTAAGCATCTGCCTCAATAAAGCATAAATGAAATAAATATGATTCTTTATAGATTTAGCAGCTATTAAATTAATTTTAAATTCTAAAAAATCATAAACATATACTTCTAAACTATTTTTTTCAATTCCAATAGGAACACAAGTTAAATCTTTTAATTCAAATAAAACATCTTCAACATAAACAATATCAGGAAGAACAGGAATCTTCTTCGCTTCTTTATTTTTATACTTCTGTTTTAAATAATCAGAATATTCCCTAAAAAACTGTGTTCTTTTTTCTCTCTCACAAACATCTGCAGTTTGAAACTCATAGATTTCATCACCATCAATTGAAATAATTCCCCTTCCAAAATTTTCAACGGGAACCATCCCACGTGGAGCCCCTAACAGATCTCTATAATCAGAATCATTAGGCATTTTCATACAAATCTTATTCATAAAATTTTGAGCTAATCTTAATCTAATTGAACTCTGCTGTGTAGTTGTTAAAATGAAAGAAATACCATATTTCAACCCATCACGAATAAAAGAATTAAATGCATCTACCATACGGGGATAATTTTCTAAATAATTTTCATAATTATTCAAAACCACAACAATAAAAGAGTCTTTTTTTCCTGACAGCTTTAAATACTCTAAATAATTTCCTCCATAGTCAGAATAATCTTTTTTTCGTCTTTCAAGCTCCTTATCTATCATTTGCAAGAAATTCATAATCTTTTCTTTTTCATCAGTAACAAAAACATCTCCAACATGTGGAATTTTAGATAATATTTTTAAAGTTTCAGAGCCAAAATCTCCCAAATAAAAATTAATATCATCAACAGATAATATACTAGTTAGATAATAAATCAAAGTAGTAACAAAATTTTCCTTCCCACTACCAGAAGAACCATATATTAAAATATTTCCTTGCTCAATCATATTTATTTTTAACAAACCTTGTTCCTGTTTTGCTGGAGCATCATATTCACCAACTACAGCAAAAACATGTAAACCTTGATCACTTTTTTCAATAGAATAATTATATTTTTTTATCAAATCATTTAAATAAATTTTTTTCTCTAAAGCAGGTAACCAAAGTTTTTTAGGAATAACACCATCATCTTTTGATATTTTATCAAGATATTTAACAATATTAGTCAATTGATCACCATTATCCTCTTTAACAGTTTCTTGTTTCTGCATTTCAATAGAACGTTTAATAACATTACCAATGTTATCAACAAAAACAATTGAATCATCAACCCTTTTTATAATTCTCTCCAAAGGAACATACTTTTCCCCAGCCCAAGCTGATTGACCAATGTCAAAATATTCATCATATCCTACTTGAAGATAAAATCTTCCAGCTTCTTTTAAACTTGCAGCTTCTGGCCTCTTTAGCATTTCCATACTATCAGATCTAGTAGCAACTTTTAAACAAACTTTAAATTTAGAATTTGACCAAATTTGATCATTTACAACCCCACTTGGTTTCTGTGTTGCTAAAATAAGATGTACACCCAAGGAACGTCCAATACGAGCAGTAGAGACAAGTTGTGCCATAAAATCTGGTTGTTGTGCTTTTAACTCAGCAAACTCATCAGAAATGATAAATAAATGTGAAACAGGTTCATCAATTAAACCCTCACGATACAATCGCTGATACTTATAGATATCCATTGTACTTTCACCAGTTTCATCTTTAACTTTATTAAATTGTATTTGTCTTCTCTTTAACTCACTTTCAATAGATACTAAAGTACGATTCATTTCAGCAGTATCCAAATTTGTTATAGTTCCAGCGAGATGCGGTATAGAAATATTTGCATCACGATTTTCAAAAGCTCCAGCCAATCCTCCACCTTTATAATCAATTAATACAAATTGCACCTCTCTAGGATCATAATTTAATGCCATAGACAAAATATAAGTAATAATAAACTCTGATTTTCCTGAACCAGTAGAACCAGCAATTAATCCATGTGGACCATCATATCTCTCATGTAAATCCAAATTAAACAAATCACCACTCGTATGAACACCTATCGGTGCAGAAAGAGTACTCATCGGATCACTCATCTTCCAACGATTACGAATATTTAATTGTTCTATTTTTCCAACATTATACATTTGTAAAAACGATAATGAAGTAGGTAATTGACTCTCAACGTCTTTCCCTTGCACTGGAATATTTGAAACAAGTCTTCCAATTTTGCTCATATCTAAATTCGTTGCAAATTCAGCACGAAATTTGATAGTACCACTCTCATTAACTTTATCACTAAACATTCCACTCTCATTATCATCAATAACCAAAAATTTATTACACTCATTAGGAATATTTTTCATATCTTTATCAACAATAAGTAATGAAAAACCATAATTATATTGGCTTTCTAACATATCTTGAAAAAACTTAAAATTACGTATTCCTTTATAATTATCAGTAACAACTAAATAATAAGTTTCATATAATTCATATTCTTCAACCTTCTCCTTATTTAAAGCTTGACTTTCTTTCTCTTTAGCAGCTTTTCTTTCTTTCCTATCTAAATACTCTGTATCCAAAAATTGGCACAAAGACTTTGCATCATCCTGAGTAACAGCATAAAACCGAGTAACATGATCATCACTCCAATTATGACTAGTATACTTCAAGTAGTTCCAACGATAACTATTAGAGAAGTCTGTAAAAACAACAATTTTTAAATCTAAAGGACTATGAAATGTTAATAATTGTAACATAATACCATTTATAAAGTCATTCGTTCCCTTTGACAACATAATCAAAGAAGTAACAATTCTATCTTTTAAACCAACTGTAATAGGAACATTATTTAATTTATCATATTTTTTTCCAAGAGCAATAACTGCATTTAATAAATTATCATCATCCAAAGAAAATTTTTCTTTTGGAGCAGATACTTCAATTAAAGAAGGCCTATCCCCAATTCCCAAACGAACTTCCAAAAAATCATCATCTTTTATAGTCCTATTCCACAAAAATCTAGTTCTATTTTTTAAAATTTGAATACATGTTGATAAATCTACATTATTATCGATAATAATCTGTTCTTGCTTTTTCTTCTTTGCATCAATTTCTTTTTCTTTTTCTTGCAAATATTCACTGTACTTTTCTTGTCTTTTTTTCTCTCTCTTTTTTGCAAATGATTTTTGCCATCTAGAAGTTAAAATTGGCATTAAAAGAGAACCAATTATCATGGTAATTATCATAACAATCTGAGGCAAAAAATCTATAACATCTTTTTCTCCAGAAGATAATCCATCCCACAAATTAAAAGCATTAATAAACATCATCCCAAGTATTGTAAAACTAGAACCCAAGCTTAGTAAAACAGGTATATCATTATCTGCATCTTGCTTTTGAGGAGGAGGATCTACAGAAACTTTTTCAAGTTCTAAAACACTTCTAATTCTGGGGGTATGAGAAAGATAATCATTTTCAGTAAAAAGAGATATATTATTATCAGCCTCAGAAACTGGAGTATAATTTTTGTTACTCATTATATTCAAATTATTTAAAATTTGTAAATTTTTGACTCTAAAAAAATTATTGTTCATAGGAATAATAAGTGTTTTAGTCATCCAAATAATTCTTAAACCATTCGTAAAGATAATATCTCCAGCAAAAATAGGTGTAGCAGCAAATATCCTGTGATTATTAACATAAATAAATATATCAGAATTATTAGCAACAGGAGAAATAAACCAATTGTTATTCTCAAACTTAATTAAAACTTGCTGATCCAGCATCATATTCTGTGGATAAATAATATTATTATTTTCACTTTTTCCAATAAGAATAGAAGTTAAACCATTAAAACCATAACAAAACTGATGTTCTTCAATAGAAGGTAAACAAAAAATATAAGCATAATTCTGAATTCCAGAAACTGAAACAGGAATACACATATAGTCAGATAATAAAATTTCAGAAATAATATTATTATTAGAGTCAATAATATTTACATTACCATTACTTTTTAAAACCCAATTATTATCCCTAGAATCAATGTTAATTGAATTTTCAAGACCAGTAATACTACTTTTAAATGAAAATAATAAAGAACCATCAACCTTAGAAGGTAAATTAAATTTTAAAAGATTATTGTTCTCCTGCACATAAATTCTCATACTATCACACTCTCTATTCTATATAAGTATAGCAAAAAAGAAAGTAAAAGTCATTACATTTATAAAAACTTATTAATTAAAAAAGTATATTTCACTTTATTATATCAATCAAAAACATTAACTAGAATGTTAATCTGCAAAAAAATATTAATATTTTATAAAAGGCACATATTTAATACGAAAAATATAAATATGGAATTCCCTTTGATTTATAAAATGTAGATGCCTTAGGTATAGGAAAATATTTATAAAACATAAAATTGTAGGCATTATCAACAAAAAAAACACTAAATAAAAAAATAGAAATAATTAGCAATTGCTTACCAGCCACCTCTTTTGCTATTCTAATAGAAAATGGTAACATCCCATAAATTAGTATTAATCCACTAATTCCAAATACAGTAATACTTCTTAAACAAACATAACCATCAATATTACCAAAATTCAATATTTCTTGATTATAATCCCAGCATTTAATCCAACCCAATTTTCCATAAATGATATATCCAGTAAAATACTCCAAAATGCCAGTGGAAATCATACTAATTAATAATACCAAGAATGGTCTTTTTCGAAAACGATACGTTAAAAAAATAATTAAGAAAGCTCCATATGCATAAATATTAATCCATGGTAAATAATTAGCTCCTCTCCAATAAAAAGTTTGAAATCCACTATTCATCCAATAAAAGATAAATTCATATAACCATCCAAAGATTCCACCCATGACAAATATTAAACAAAATACTATAATTTTTTCTTTTTTAGTCAATACAATATCTGTATTAACATATTTTTTAAAAAAACTTTGAAACATACATACTACCTCTATTCTAAAAAAAGTATATCATAATATTATTCCTTTTATTAACAAAAAATATTAAATCATATAAAAAGCACAAGATTTAATTTCAACTCTTGTGTTTTTTATATAATCAAAATTTCTTTTCAAATTGCCCCTTTACTCCAATGCCTTCACTCTTAACCATGAAAGTTTGAATATCAAAATTTTTCATATGTCTTTCCAATTTGATTAATTCATACTTTGTTAATACCGTATAAATAATATATGTTTTAGAATCATCATATCCACCTTTTGCATGCCAATAAGTAAAATCTCTATTTAACTCATTTTTAATATAATCATTTATTTTTGTAGGATTTTCTTTACAAAAAATAAAAGCCGTCGAGCAAATGTTTTGTTCATGCATTTTATCTAGCATCAAACTATCTACTGCTGAATAAATAATAGAATAAATCATAATCTCTAAACCATATCTAACACCAGCTATTGCATAAATAATAGAATTAATAATCATACCCAACTTTCCAACAGAAAAATGATTATTCTTTTTAGCAAGTGCCAAACCAACAATATCAGTACCACCAGTAGATGCTCCACTAGATAAAATCATCCCTACTCCAGCTCCCCCTAAAAGACCTCCCAAAATGACATTAGTTAAAAGATCATCAACTATTTTATCATTAGGTAATATAGACAGCAAAAGAGTTTGAATAGACACTGAAAATAAAGTTCGATAGAAAAATGTTTTTCCAACATGACGATAAGCAATAACAAATAAAGGAATATTAATCAAATAATATAAAATACCACTAAAATCAAAAGAAATATTTAATCGAAAAACATCAACTACAATACTTCTTATCAATTGAGATAACCCTAATACTCCACCTGTATATAAATGATTAGGAACAATAAAAAAATTTATTGCACAACAAAAAATCAGTGATCCAAATAAAGCTTTACCAAAATCTATTAAATTCCAATTAAAACATTTCTTAATTATCTTCATAATTTCACCTCAACGATGACAATTATAACACTTTAAAAATGAATGTAAATACCCCAATTTATTTTCTTTATCAAGACTTAATAATTAAAAGAAAAGAATAAATTAAACTAATTTACTCTTCTTCAAAATAATTACAAATATATATTATTTTTTCTCCATAACTAGTAGCTTCTATTTCTTTTTTGCAACTATAATTTTCTACCTCATAAGTAATTGTATCATCTAAAGCATTAAATTCTCCTCTTAATCCATTTTTAAAATATACTTTATCATCATGTACTTTAATATAAATTTGATTATCAATTCTTTCTTCCTCTACTAAATACAATTTCTTTTGGTTTTCTAGCAATTTACTAATAGTAATTTCATTTGCTCTAATAATTAATGGATCATTACCATATTCACCAAATGTATATATTTTATTTTTCTTTAAATTTTTAATAAACAAATCATAAAAACTTTTAACATTTCCATTATCACTTTGATTTATTTTCAACACTGGCATTTTATCCATTTCTATTTCAAAAGTATTCAATTTAAAGTATTTTTTGTCTACTTCTCTACTAGCTATTATTTTATTATCTTCTATACTATTATCAATAATATACTGATAAGTATTACTTAATCCTTCTCCATGAGATTGTAAAACCAAATTATCTTTATAATCTATCTCAATAGTCTCAGTTTGTGGTTTAAATATACTTCCATCAGTAATGTATTCTATCTTACTAAACGTTACAGCTATCATTGCAATACTAACCCCAATAAGAACAATACTACATATAAATAGTATTAAATTAGCTTTAATATGAACTTTCTTATTAAAAATAAAACTAATTAATAATATAATAACTTGAATAAATACAACCGCTGATGCTATGAATAATAATGTAATCCATAAAAATAAAATATGTACAGAAATATGAATTAAAAGTAAGACACTAGCTACAACTAGTCCAATAGTAGCACCAACCATACATATCAAAATAAAGAAAGCCATTATTTTGATAAAGATGATAACTATTTGTGCTAATGTTCCCAAAAATTCTACTGGTTTTTCATTATC
>CADBNY010000152.1 GCA_902796215.1 uncultured Erysipelotrichaceae bacterium
AAAAAAGAGAGAAAAAGACATTAAAGTCAATTTCTCTCATTGAATAATTAATAAACTAAATTGTTTTCGTGTATAAATTAAAAGTGCCTTATTTCTCATTAAACATCAGCCCCAATTAATTAATTGTTTTTATAATAGCACTTTTTCATAATCATTAAATCCTATAGCCTTTTACTCAAATAGAAAAATCATTTAAATTTATTTTCCAATATTTTTACTGGATATGATTTATCATTCATTAGACTAGAAATAGATAAATCATGATGAATATTATAAATAATTTCAGCTAAATACTCTGATACATCACAAATATGTAACCATTTTTCTTTTTTATATTCTTCTGGGATATATGAAAGATTTGTTGTATAAACTCCATCTAATTTTCCTTGATCAACATATTCTTTAAACTGCTCAATTCCTCTAGTAAATAAAGCATATGTTACACAAACATAAATATGTGAAACATGATATTTATTTAATTCATCTATACAGTCAAACATACTTCCACCAGATGAGATCATATCATCACTTATAATAGCAGTAAAACCATCTAATTCACTATTTCCAGAATAATCATGACTAATAACAGGATATTTACCACCAACTAGATGATTATAGTCCCTTTGTTTTACAAAACTTCCTGCTTCCCTATGAATATACTTTGAATTAAAAGAATTTAGATAAACATTTCTTCTTCCTGTTGCCCCATTATCAGGAGCAACAAATACTATTTTTTTTAATTCATCCAAAGATAAATCATTAATTAAACGCTCCAATATTGAATTAGTTGGATAAAAATTATTAAATTCCATATTATGAATAGCATGTTCTACTCCAGGATCATGAGCATCAAAGGTAATAAACCCTCTTACTTTACTCATATTATCTATTTCATGTAAAGTCGCCCCACAAGCCAAATTTTCTCTAGCATTTTTCCTATGTTGTCTTCCTGCAAACAATAAAGGCATTACGACACTTATTTTATCAACATGTGAATTACAAGCTCCAATGCCATCCTTTAATTGAAACATTAAATCATTTGGTGATGTGTGATTAATAAATCCATGCATATTATATACTAAAGAGTAATTACCAATATCAGTTAAAATAAATAAATCTTTCCCTCTAACAGTCTCATCAATTTCTATTTTTTGATGTCCGTCTTCAAAAAATAATTCTTTTAAAGCAATTTGAAATGTGTAATTATCTGCATCTAAACCATACATTTCTAATAAATGTCTATCAACTAACTCTCCCAACTCTTTAGCACTCGAAAACACCATT
Organism: uncultured Erysipelotrichaceae bacterium; assembly: GCA_902796215.1. GTDB lineage: Bacteria > Bacillota_I > Bacilli_A > RF39 > UBA660 > UBA3789. Next base: position 1,285 of record CADBNY010000152.1, read on the forward strand.
AATCTTAAATTATCTCTCTCAATTCTATCTTTCATATAACCTCCATAATTACATTATAGCATAACTCATTTTCTATTACTATTTAAGATTATATTTTTATTCTAATCACTTATATCTATATCTAATGTAATACTAATATGATAATCTTTATATTGATTCTGAACCTCATCATATATTTCTTTATAAATCTCTTCTTGATTCTTACTATTAAAATCTATAATAATATCAAAACTAATTGATTTAGCACTCTCATCAAAGTAAAATCCATACATTTGCAAAACACCAACATGAGAAAAAACAATATCTTTAATATTTTTATGAATTTTCTTATCTCTTGTATTAACAGAATAAACTCCAATTGTATGAAGAATTACTCCATATTTTTCTGCAATATTTTTTGTAATTTTTCTTGATATTTTATCAACATCCGCAACAGACAAAGTATCAAAAACTTCAATATGAATAGAACCTAAATATCAATCTGGACCATAATCATTTAATATTAAATCAAAAGCTCCTTGAACATCTTTTTCTTTAGTAACTTCTTTTTTTATTTGCCGTGCTAAATCAATTTCAATTCTAATCCCCAGCATATTATCTACAGACTCTTTAATTAGCTCAATCCCAGTTTTAATAATAAATGCGGATAAAAAAATACCAACATATGCTTCTAGACTAATATTAAATACTATATAAATAATAGCTGATATAAGTGCAGAAATGGAAAGCACCGCATCATTAAAGGCATCTGAACCACTAGCAACTAAAGAATCAGAATGTACCTCTTTGCCCTTCTTCTTAACATATATTCCAAGTATAAATTTAACAGCAATACCTGCACTTAAAATAACGATAGTTAACATACTATAATCAGCCATTTCTGGATGTATTATTTTCTTTATAGATTCAACCATAGCAGTAATACCAGCATATAAAACAATACCTGATACAATCAAAGAAGTCATATATTCAATTCTTCCATAACCATAAGGATGCTTTTTATCAGGACGTTTACCAGCTAATTTAGTTCCAATAATAGTAATGCATCACTCAAATTATTCACTGCGTCTGATATAACAGCAATCGAATTAGAAAGTATTCCAACAAAGGCCTTAAAACCTGCCAAAAAAATATTTGAAATAATACTAATAATACTAGTTTTAATAACGACTTTTTCTCTTTTATTTATCATAAAATCACACTCCAATAACACCATAATAAAATATATAGCACACAAAACAAAATTAGTATAATCTTAAATACAGAAAACTTGTTTAATTTTTAAATTAATATCCACTCCTACTTACCAGTTAAAATATACTTCTTAACTTAAGAATAACAGAAAAAGCAGATTTTTTAATCTGCTTTCTTATTGTTTTATCATCTAAAAAACTCCAGCTATTTTTTCCAAACTACTAGAAGACAAATCAGTCATAACCCATTGACCTCTATCATTTTTATAATAATTAATAACTATAGAATAATCAACTGTATCTTTAGCCTTTTCCATTTGCTCTAATTTATAATTAATAACTTCAGCCTCATCCACATCTCCTTTTTCATTAACAAACTTATCTTTATGAGCAAATACATAACTATTTGCTTTTTCATATGCATCTTTCAAATCAATTACTGTAACTTGAATCGTAATATTAGAATCAACATCACCTACATATTCCTCTAAAATAGTATAATGAATATTACGATATTGTTTTTTTACCATTTCTTTATATCTTTGTTCTTGATAAGCATTCAAATTATCAGAAAAAGGATAGGTAATCTTACTCGTAATAAACTTATCTTCTTTTTGAATTTTTTCAAAATAAGACTCTGTCATACCAATAGGAGAAGTAGCCGTAACTCGATTCTTTATAAAGCCAATAATAATTCCTATAATTAGTAAAGATAAAAATATAATACTAACAAGAAGAATTCTTTTTTTATTCCATTTTAATTTAAATTTTTTCATACACTATCTCTCTCCTTTTACTTTCAAATCTTTAGCATTTTTAAACCATAAAATCAAAGCAACAAAAACACTAAACAATACAATCAATAATAAATATACAACATTAATATTATTTTTTACTTTATGATAAGTACTCTCCTTCATATAAAAACGCATTAAATAATTAGAAGTATAAATCTTATCATTTTCTGTAACTATTTCTTTTTTATCTCCTGATATTATACTACCCATATCCACTACATCATAACTATTCTTAACAGCATTGTAGTATGTAACATAAGAAGAATTAATAGAATTATTTGTCGACTTCTTTTCATTATCAGTATCACCAGAGAAGTAATTACCATCTCCATCGGTATAAATAGGTTTTTCTTCCAATTTATTCTGTAATTCAATACTTTCATCATAACTTTGAATTACATTATCATCAATAATGGATTTTTGGAATACACTAGATGACTTAATATATTCAAAAACAGATATCTTTTCAGTAGCTTTTTCTACTACTTTCTCAGTACCAGTCCGATAATCAAATACAACTACTCTACCTGTATCATACATAACAACTACCATATTACTATTATTATTAATGTTATGAGTCATATACTTAATATTAGCATTTGTAAATCTAGATGGTAATTGCATTTCATCTTTTAAGTTATAAATAATACCATTAGTACCAAGTACTGTAACAAAATTCTTATTACCAGATTTATCAATAATAACAGTATTTTTAACATTTTCCAAACTAGCATCAATAATTTCTAATGAACCATTTTGATAAAACAATTGACCATCATAATAAATATCTTGATCCTTTTTATGAATAACAGAATATTTATAGTAAGTATCAACCTTAGCTTCACCTATATCAAATTCAAATAAACTTATTATCTTACCAGTATCAGTTAAAGAATAATTATTACCTCGAGACTTAAATTCTTCTTTTTCTAAATCATAAATATCATAACTTTTAGTAAGTGCATACTTTCCATAAATATGAATATATTGATCACTAGTAGTTTTTATATTACCTTTTAACTTACCATCATAAATATAAGCATAAGTATTTTTGAAAGTAGTAACTGTGTTTACCAAATCTTCAGCTCCATAAGAATAAACTTTTTTATTCTTACCATCACTAAGAACTATCTTAATAGAAGAAGAATAATCATAGTAAAAACTATAAACTCTATGAGTTAAATAATTATCAAATACTAATTTTTGATTTTCATAAATTTCCATTTTAACAGAAGAATCCAAATCACTTAATTCAAAATTAATTGTATTAATACCACTACTATATACATCTAATGTAGGTAATTCATGATATACATCATTAATACTTCTCAAAGATAATCCAAAAGTATTGAAAGAAACAGTAGATGTTGGTAATTTAATCGGAATTTGGCCAGTAGCTGTTTTAACAAATGGATAGTAACCATTATTAATCAAATTACTACCATTATAATCTGTAAACGTAAAGTAAGAAGTTGTAATACCATGAGAAGCATAATAAGATTGTGTTGCTAAATTATTAGCTGTAATTAATGTTAAATTAGAAATTGCATCATTTAGAAAAGCAATATCTCCAATTTTATCACCATTTAAAATACATTGATCATAAACATAAAAACGTGGAAGGATTGAAGAAAGTTCCAAACTACTAACAGAATTTTGCGGTAAAACAATTCCATATCTAGAACCAGTAGTAGTAACGGTACCAACTAAATAAACATTATAAAAGAACTTATCAAATAAAACATTTCCTGTTGCATAGCCAGCAAACAATGCTACATTATCTGAACCAACTATTTCACTATTCTCTAAAACAATTTCATGAACAACATCACTATAAGTAGAATCTGCCGCATCAACATTGTTAATATAACCATATACTCCACCAACATTAAATCCACTAGCATTAATCTTTACATTGATAGTTGAATAATAAAACCTACTATTTCGACCATTTCCTATTCCGCCACCAACATTAGAAACTCCATTAATTTCAGTTTTGGTAACATAACTATAGCAATTTGTACCACTACCCGAACTATAACCAACTAAACCACCAGTACCACCAGTTCCCGAAGACGTAATAACAGTATCTACAACACCATTATAGTAATTAGCATAACCACTTTTATATCCTTGAATACCACCAGTATAAACAGCACTAGTACCATAACTAGTTATTCTCGAATTACGAATATAACAATAATAAGCATCATATGCCCAACCAAATAATCCTCCTGTATATGTAACAGCATCATCCGTTATAACATCAATATCATCAGCTTCATAATAATAAGCATATCTATCCGCATTAGAACCAGCAATACCACCAACTCTTTCAGCTCCAGCTAAACCATGGACAGTTGAATGCGTAATAGTAGAATAATTAGCTCCTCCTACTCCATACAAACCACCTGTATAATTTCTACCAGTAACATTCAAATTATTACCAGTAACATAAAACCAACGAGTAGAAGCAGAATATCCACGATTTCCAAGAACAGCACCAACATAACTTCCATCACCATAAACGGTTACATTATCAGCATTAATCATATAAGCATCTAAAGCTTGTGAATTTCCAATTAAACCAGAAACATAATTCTTTCCGATAAAACGACTGTTCTTAATAGTAATATTTCTAAGTGATTGACCACGATTAATAGCAATAGGACCAACATAATTTGTAACACCAGGAGCATTAATTGTAATATTATTAAACTCAACATTTTCAATATTAGCAAGATTCAAACGAATAATATTACAATAAGAATTATATGATGAACCATCTTTAATATTAAATGTAATATTCTCAAAACGAACATTCTTCAAAGAAGAAGTTATTTTTCTAATTAAAGAGAAAGTCGTTTTAATATCATTAATAGTAATATTCTTAATAGCATATCCAGCTCCCTGACCTTCCAAACGTCCAATTGACACATTAGTATTAATATTAGCAACACCTGAAAAATCTAAATCACCAGTTAAACGATAATTCTCTGTAGTACTAGTACTAATACTTCGCCAATCCGTATAAGATGATAAAGTTTTATAAAACTGTAAATCTACTTGAATATATTTATAAACAGTTTGCGCTGTAGCATTACTAGAAGTTTTATAAGAAACACCCGTTAAAGTATAAAAATCATAATAACGAATAGGTCTTACTCCACTAATACTAACAATAGTATAACCTTCTCCCGTATTAGTAATTCTAATATTATTCTCTTCAAATTTTAAATAATCAAAAGTAACAGTTGTAACTTCATAATTATCAGGATTATCTAAAATAAAATAAACATCTCCATCTTCAACTCTTTGTGTTGTTTGAATAACACCTCTAACATTAAATTTTTGAGACTCAAATTTATGATCTTGCTGATTTGGCAACAATTCACCTGATATACTATTTAATTTTGGAAGAATACCCTCTTCAACTTGTGAATAATCGAAATCATCACCAAAATCAAATAAATCATGATAAGTATCAACATTTTTAAGTTGTTCAGAAGTCAAAGGCTTCTCAGCAGTCGCATCACCTGTCAAATAACCATAAAAAGGCTGCTCACTCCAGAAATAATTTTTTTGTGGAATTAATAAGGAGTTCCCAGAAGTACGATTAATATTTCCTCCAACATAATTTGAATAAATAGGACCCACAACCAAAGTAGAAGAAATTGTATCATGATCCCTTTTTCCTGTTATTCCTCCAACATAATCAAGTTCAGAATAAATATTAACATCAGACCAACAATTTGAAATAATAGCATTAGAATAGCCTACAATCCCACCAACATAAATTGAATTACTTTTAATAGAACCAGTAGCATAACAATTGGTAATAGAACCATTAGCTAACTGTCCTACAATTCCACCAATTCCATAAGTAGCAATAGAATCCATAATATCAATATCAACATCCTGAACAAAAGAATTAGAAATATATCCATTTCCTGCCATATATCCTACCAAGCCACCAATTCTAACATCAGATAGATCTGGATTAGTAATAGACTTAAAACCAGTTGAAGAGCAATTAACAATAATAACTCCATTACCAGCACCATAACCAATCAATGAACCTAAATAAGTAGTAGCCTTAGCAGAAGAATTGGTCATATGAACATTATCAAAAGTAGGTGTTCCAGAATTAGTATAAACAAAGCCACCATAAGCAGTATTTGAAGTTTTCTTATAATTTTCAATAAATAGATTTTTAATAATAGCATTATTAACTAATTTATTAAACACACCCGTTTTAGAAGGAATAGAAATATTCTTTATAACATGACCATTACCATTTAAAATACCAGAAAAATCTTTTGAAATATGAATTCTACTTTCATCTACTCCCGCAAAATCCAAATCGCTAGTTAAAAAATAATTATCAGTAGGTTCTACATTCATTCGCAACCAATCGTTTACTGTAGAAATAGGATAGTATAAATCAATATCTAACGATCTTTCACCTTTATTAAATGAAATTTCATAAAGTTTTCCTAAATGATTTATAGCCTTAATCACTCTTAAATCATACTTAGATTTATAAGACATAGCCTCAGAAATTTCAATAGTTAAAACCGTTTTACCCATTTCATTTTCTTGTGAAATTTTTCTAACCTTTCCAATATCTTGAATTCCAACAGAATCAATTGTCTCTCCTGCAGGATTATTAATATGCAATTTTACAATAGCACTATCACCACTATTAGAAACCTCTTCAACAGAAGTAACATCAATTAAATCTTCATCACTAACAGAAGGTAATGGAATCCAATCCAAATTAGGCATACAATCATTCATAATTAACTGTGGATAATAACCAAGTTCAACGTATTGATTAATTTCAAACTTTTTATCATTATTTAATAAACTATTCAAAAAACTAGTATCATATAATGATAAGAAAGATATTTTATTACTCAAACCAGCCATATATGTTTTTTTAGAAGCATAAAAAAGATTTTTAGCTGACATAGAAGACCTACGACCATAGTTAGGATCTTGGGTAGACAAATTAGTAGATGTATCATCTTTTTCCACTGAAAAACTATTTTCCATTTTTCCAACATTAGCATAACCAATCAAATTACCTGTAGCGTTTTCACTAGCCATAGAAGGATCTTTTTTAACACCAATTAGAGAAAATACATTTTGTATTCTAGAATTAGTAGTAGCTTGACTAGCCAGAGCACCAACATCTTTTTGAACATTATTAGCTATTTTCATAGCATTAATATCTTCACCATATATATAGCCATTTTTAATTAAACCTTGATTAGAATAAGTAACCAAACCAAACCGAGATTGCGCATAAACTTCAACTTCTGTATGAATAACAAAATTTTTAATAATACTATAATTAGCATATGTTAAAATACCAACAGCATAATTAGATACATCAGTAGATTGTAAGACATTTACTTGAACATTATCAATCGTTCCATAATGATACAAAACAAATGGAGAAGACCATGTCTTTGCTGTTGGATTATCTAAAGAAACATTCAAAACAACATTTTTAATGTTACTACCACCACGAGTATATTGAAATAAATAACCTCGTCCATTCCAATTCAAATTTAACGAATGTCCTTGACAATCAAGTTCGCCATAAAAATTCGTAACATATTTATTAATTCCTGAAAAATCTAAGTCATTAACAACAACATATTTCCCATTAGGATGCATATTGAAAAATTCATCTACAGTCTTAATAGACCATATTTCATTATTTGTAACAACATAAATACTATCAATATCATAAAAACGGTTTCTAATTTTAATAGATAATTTTATTGTATATTTCTTATTTTTTTTCAAAGAATATTGTTTAATTTCGTCCAACACAGTATGATCAACCAAATCATAACGATATGGAGAAGAAGCTATTTCATCACCATCCAAATAAATTCGAATATAATAATCATTAGTAGAAATTTCATGTTTCAAATCAGTTAATCTAACTTTTATAGAAGCCAAATATTCATTCATTTCTGAATAACCACCATCAATTGTCCTTGGTGGAACAGAAGAAGCTTTATCATAAGCTACACAGCCACGATAACCAGAAATATAAGAAGACCCTCCACTTCCTGGATTCTTATAATTTGAACCATTATCAGTAGCATAGCCACCATAATAGCCTCCTCCTCCTCCAGCAACAGGATAATTTCTTCGAACATAAACACCATTTTGACCATAACCAAAAGCATAACCAGATATTTGAGTAGCAGCAATACTAGTAGAAACGGTAAAACTAGATAAAGCACCAGCAGCACCTCCATCAATACCATCAGAGGCACCACCACCACCACCAGCAACCATAATCCTAGATTTCAAAGACTCTGTATCATTCCAATCTCCTAAAACAAGACGAACATCAGTGGCACCGCCACCACCTCCATCAGCCTCATCATCAGAGTGATCCCAATCAGCAGAACCTCCACCATTCCAGCCACCAGCGGTCATAGTTCTAGGAACAGCATCACTACCTTTTCCTCCTACAAAAATATATAAAGGAGTATTTTTTTCAAGATGTATATCGCCAGCAGTATAAGCTCCTCCACCACCTGTATTAGAAGCACGAGAACCAGCATCTAAAATATTTTTTCCACCAGCAGCTCCCCATAATTCAATTCTATAATCACCAGTAGTAGGCACCATAAAAGTTTGAACATCACCAATATAACTAAAATCAAAAACTTCTTTTGTTTTCTGATTAGTAATACGTGCATAACCATCATATGGATTTCCTTTTAAATAAGATGCATCTTCATCAAAAGAGTTAAAATACTCATTTCCAGAATGCATAACAGTATTAGTAAATCGATACCCAGAAGAATGATAAGATAAAGTAACCGGTAAGGTAAAGTCATCTGTATCTGAAGTAATAACGATATCCTTAAACCATACATCAGTTCTCTCATTTTTACTAGCTGGAGTATTAAGCAAAAATCCCACATAACTTGATGGTAAATTAAAAGAAAAACTATATTTTTTATATTCTTTAGTTAAACCTTCTAATTTATGCGATAAGGTATTATCATAATTATTTGAAATATAAGCATCAGCAAAATATTCACTTTTACTATCATACTTAGCATAAAAACTAACAGTTACATGTTTTCCTGCAACCTCTGGAAGATAATAAGAAAAATTAACATAACCATTCTTTCCACCAAATCTTACAGCATTATTATCTAAATCATATTGCTTATATCCAGTGTTTCCCTCTTTCCTAATACGATCATAGTCACGTATATTAAACAAATTATCTCCTGTCAATTGCCTAGTCATTTCTTGTAACTCAATTGTACCGGAAATACCATTTTCAGTATTAATTAATTCATCTTTTAAAACATAGTCATTTTCAAAAGTACTATTATCATATCCAATATTATATTGTTCAGAATAATACTTAAAAGAATAATTTACATTAGAATCTAACTTAGTATAACTTAACTGTACAAATGACCCATTAATTTCAAGACTCTCCATAGCAATCAATTTAGAAAAAGGATCTCTAACTTCAAGTAAAACTCTATCTCCTTCAATTGCTCCATCTGCATCAACAATTCTAACATCAAAATCTATCATATTATTATTAACAAAACGATTTTGAATATCCACATAAGCATTTCTTTTTAATGTCTTAAAACCCTTAATTCCAGAAACTACAGTAATTTTTTCTACTGTTCGTCCTTGTGTAACTGTAGAAGTATAACTAATACTATAATTAGTAACAGAATTTAATCCCGTAAGTTCATTAATAATACTTTCTCCAGAAACAAAATTACTTAATTCTTCTCCACGATAAATTTTTCGATATATAACATTATTATTTTCATCTTTTACATCTATTTCAAAAGCCGTTAATAATTGAAGTAAAATACTAGAAACATTATCATAGTCTAAAGATGTACTCAAACTAGCACTAGTATCACGAACATCACGAATATCAGTAATAACACGAACATAGCCTAAAGAAGATAATGGTAAAGTTGTAAATCTTCCTTCACCCATAACAACATTATTAATAGTACCATTACCATCTAATAAATCATAATCTCCCATAATTTTTATATAATAAGTAGAATTAGAATCCAAATCGGTAAGTCTAAAAAGCTCTTCATGAAGTGATGAATTAATTTTTCCATCTGCTACTATAACATTTTGATTATCAAAAATAACATATCGATAATTACTAATATTAACATTATCAGAATTTTTAAGTGAAATTTGAATATCAGTATAATTAACTTCATTTTTAACAACTTTAAAACTAGAAGTAGGTACTGCTTTAGAAGTTCTAGTAGAGCCCTTATTTTTAGAAACATTAAGAGGATTACCAAAATTATCATAAAAAGAAACTTCAAAATTCTGCACCATATTACTTTTTAATGATGTAGGTGATTCATAATTATAAGTTTTACCATTAATTAAAGACTTTAACATAGCAGAAGAAAAATTATAACTTTCACCATTAATAACAATTATACCTTTACTTAATCCCTTTAAAGCTTCATTATCAAAACTAGAAGATATTCTAAAATTATTTAATTCAATTTTATCAGAGTAAATAGAACCTGTATCAAACTCTAATTCAATAGGCTCTAAAGTTTTATAATCACCAGTTGTAATTGTTTGTTCAAAAAAAGTTGATTCCTTTTTTTTATGCTCTTCATCATAAAAACGATAACTTCCTACTAACTTAAAAGTTGTATTAGGAATTAAACCTACTATTTGAATCTTTCCCGAAGAAACAAAAACTTTTCTAGAATATAATTTATCTCCAATAAATAATTGAAAATTAATTCCTCCAGTAATAGCCCCAGAAGGATCTGAAATAAATAACTTTGAATCAGCAGAATATACATTAGCAGTAAAATCATCAGCTTTTACTTTAGGTTTTACATACTTTACCTCACCAGTTGTCTCATTTTCAGAAACTTTAACTGAATTATCTTCAATAATATATTCTTCCTCTTCTTCTTCTATTTCTTCTAAAATCTCTTCTTCTTTATCCCTAAGTCCAATAAAAGCCAAAAAATCATCATAAGAATACTTTTTATCTCCTACTAAAATATCATCATTTAAAGTAATACCTTCAATAATATCAAAAACTAGCTTTCCACTTTTATCATAATAATAATATTTAACATAATTTTCTTGAAAATTAATAATACTATTTAAAGCTATCTTTTTACCACGATAAGACATAGGAAAAGATAAATCACACAAGTTAACATAAGAACCATTTTCTAATTGTAAAAAGATGTAATCTTCATAATCAGATTGACTATAATCTCCATAATTATATAATTTTCCATCAGTAATAGTAAAATTTTCATAAGTATCAAAAAATTCAAACTTTTTACTTATCAACTGATTATTAGCATTCGTATTAACAATAGCCAAGCCATTATTAGTAAATATTGGATATCTAACATTTACTTCTTTCTTTTTATCTTCTTCTCCTATAAAAAATCTACCTAAATTTTGATAAATATTATCTTTACTAGACATTTTTAATAATTTAATATTATTTTTCTTAACAGTTTTTTTATCAGACATCAATTCTTTATCAATTACATTTCCTGAAACAAAATAACCATCTTGAGCAATCAAACTAGAAGATGAGAAACGAGTAACGAAAAAAATAAAAAAAGTAAGAATCAATAAAAATAATGATACAACCCCTATAGTTTTTTTATTCATATACTCATCACCACCTTAATTAAGACAATACTTTTAACTTACTAATATCTTTAATTAATAATCTTGATTTACCATTATAATACATAATATCAAGAGTAGCATTTAGCTTATAATTATCATTTTGAATTATTACCTCATCTAAAATATTTTCATATACCTTACAATCATCTTCTGCAAAATTATATACTTCTACATTATGATTAAAAGTATCAACAGAAATATAGGACAAAGGCCCTAAAGATATACGATTTTCACCAAAAGAAACAACAACATCTTCTGCAAAAAAATATAAATCCTTTCCATCATAAATAACAGAATTAGTTATTTTGATGTTCTTCTTTCCCTCTTTAATACTATAATAATCCAAATCTTTGTATATTAAAGAATAATAATTAATTCTATACTGAAGACCTTCTTTTGGCTTAATAACAGCCATAGATTCTGGAAATAATACTTTTTCTTCATCTTTATAATATAAAGGAGTAGAATTCAAGTTAACACTATCTTTGCCAAAAGTAATCTTAGTAACTTTCATATCATCTTTATTCAATTTAATAGAGCCTTTATATTCCATTTTAAAACCCATAAAATATTGATATAAATCATGCTTCTCAATTTTATATTCATCTACTTTCTTTCGGAACATAAAGTAAGAAAAAGTAACAATAACAATTAATAATAAAACAAACCATTTAATATTCTTTTTTTTAAATACTACTTTTCCAATATTAACAAGAAAGCCTTTAAATTTCTTCATTACGATACCTCCTAATATATTTTGTTCTAGAAACAACATCATTAATATTTCTTATAAAAAAGTAAATGATACATAGTCCAATAAAGAAAAGTAATAAAAAATTCCCCAATAACACATACCAGACAAACTGTACCTCTGCTAAATAATTAGACAATACTTTGCTTGAAATTAATGAAAAATAAAAAGCAATATTACTACCTAAAGTCAAAAGAAGATTTTTAATACTTTTAGAACAAATTCCAAATAGAAAAGATAAAAATATCAATGTATATAAATGTAACATTCCTAATGTTGCTCTATTCATATACATATAAAACAGAAAAATAGAACATACACAATGAACAGAAATAGCAAATATTGATATGTCATCTAACTCCATAAGAAAACCAAATATTTTTTGTCTTAAACCATTCATTTTCTTATTTTTATTATGTTGCTTTAAAAGAAAATGAAAAAAAATATAACTTACACATACAACAATAATAAAAACAATTAAAAATCTAAAGACAATTTGAATAATATTACGTATCATTATTCTAAATCTCCTTCAACAACAATAAAAATTCATTATTAGAATGAACATAATAAGCAACAACATTATCATAATTAATAGTATTATTGTCCAATTCTAAATCAATACTACCATCTATTTCTCCAAGAATAGACATATATCCTGGCATTAGTAATAAATTATAATCAGAACTCTTAATACGAATTAATCGCACATTATCAATAATCTCCATTCCTTTAGATAAACTGAATACTTTAACTTTGAACAAAGCTTCCATGATAATCACCTATAAATAAAAATTTACTTTCATCTTCTTTATCATATACGCCAGTTAAAATATTTTCAACATCAATTAAAACGTCTTGAATATTAACAAATTTTCCTGGAATATTAGTATAATTTTCCGCTACAAACATTGGTTGCGTAAAATAATTCCTTAATTTTCTAGAACGATAGAATATATTTTTATCTTCTTCACCTAATTCTTCAATTCCAAGAACTGCAATAATTTCCTCAAGTTCTTCATATCTAGTGAGATATTTCAATACTTCTTCAATTAAATGAAAATGTTTTTCACCAATAATTTCAATATCAACAGACTTAGAAGTAGTACGAAAAACGTTAACTGCAGGATAAATACCCTTTTCCGCTACTTTTCTATCAAGTACTAACTGTCCATCCATGTGTGATAAAATTGTTTGCACAGCTTCATCTGTCATATCATCTGCTGGAATATAAATAGCTTGAAAAGAGGTAATAGAAGCATCTCCAGTAGAATTAATCCTCTCTTCTACTTCACTAACATCAGAAATCATTGTTGTAGGATATCCATTTTCAACAGGCACATTTTTTAACTCATTAGAAATTTCACTCTTAGCTTGAACAAAACGATAAATATTATCAATAAATAATAGGACATCTTGTTTCTTCTCATCTCGTAAATATTCTGCTAATGTAAGTCCAGAATAAACCGCTTTACTTCTAGAAGTAGAATTCTCCCCCATTTGTCCAAATACAATACACATCTTATCTAATAAGTCAGACTCTTCCATTTCATCATACAATTCTTTACCTTCACGAGATCTCTCACCAATTCCTACAAATACAGCATTACTTCGAAGAGTCACATAAACATTATGAATAAGCTCTTTAATTAAAACAGTCTTTCCAACTCCGGCCCCTCCAAATAATCCCATCTTAAAACCTTTACGAATAGGTGCAAAAAAATCAATGACTTTAATACCAGTCCATAATATTTCACCATTAATATCAACTTCATTCAAAGTTAAATTTCGATCATAAACACCACGTTTACGACTACTCTGAAAACTTTTATTATCAATACTTTCACCATAAGAATTAAATACTCTACCAATAGCGGCATCTGAATATTCAATATCTAAACTTTTTTCGTAAAAAGAAACTTCAATTCCTTTTTTCAAACCTATAACAGAATCAAAAGGAATAGTCATAACGATATTATCATCAATAGATGCTACTTCAAAACGATAATTCTGATTATTTAAAGAAGCACATAAAATATCCTTTATTTCTACTTTTTGATTATCATACAAAAATACTTTTACATTTAATTCTGAAATAGAAATAATTTTTCCTATCATAGTAACTACCCCTTTCTGTAATTTTCAATGATATTTTGAAAGTCTTTTTGCTTTCTAATTTTTCTTTCTACTTTTGCCTTTTCCTCTTCTATCTCATCTATTTTTTTAAGAGACTCTGTAGTTATTTGCTGACGAATAACGTTCTCTGCAGCATAACTATTAATCTCACATATTTTTAATTCATAACAAACATACAAAGCAATCATATTACTAATCAAAGTATGAATATCTGTCTCTAAAGCAAAGTCTTCATTATAATCTACATCTTCATCCATTTTTCCATAATCAAATGGATATAATTTTTTCTTAGTAAACTCCAAACAATCAATATTATAATAATGATTATAAATAACATTTATTTCACGATATTTGCCATTAAAGACACCATCTATGATAATATTTTGAAGCTTCGAAAAATCTTTAAAAAATTCTTCTTTAGTTTGATATAAAACAACTTTTTTATCATCAGGAAAATAATGAACTTTTCTCCCAATAATTACTTTATAATCTTTATCTTTTCTTAATTCTTTATTAACAGAAAAATTAAAATCACCACAAAATCCTAAATCATTACCTATATAAACATTTAAAACATCAGCATCATTACTTGGAACCAAAAGCTTTTTATCAAGAATCATATTTTTATTAAACATAACCTTTTTTATTAATTTCAATAATTCCTCTTCAGTATCAAAATACATAGCAGCTTTTTTTCTAGATTTATCAACTCTAATTAAAGAATGAAAATTCATTACTTTAACAACATTCTTAATAGACATAAATAATCACTCTTTCACTTAAACATCTAATGTCTCTATCTCCGGAGTATAACTTTTAACTATTGTCGGATTTTCCATAATAGGCTCATCAGTTTTATTAGCTATAATTTGTGGAACAGTTACACTTGCAATGTCAGCCTGAACAATAGGAACTTCTGGAGCATTTGCCACTATTTGTGGAAACTCAGTAGTAAAGCTACTTTCAATAACAGGCTCTTCAACAACTTTATTTTCCACAACTGCTGGTTGCATTACTGGTGCTTCTTCAATAACTTTATTTTCCACAACTGCTGGTTGCATTACTGGTGCTTCTTCAACAACT
>CADBNY010000153.1 GCA_902796215.1 uncultured Erysipelotrichaceae bacterium
CCTAATATTTCCATAGAAGGTTTAATATTAAGATTGTTTTCTTTAAAAAAATTAAGAGCAAAATTATATGTTGTAGAACCCTTAGCGCTTATTATAATCGGATAATTTTTCAATTCACTTACTTTAACAGTTCTATTTATTAAATCCTTATATGAACTATTGCAAACTAAAATTGGATGTAATTCCTTAAATATTTTCCTTTGTTCATATTCATCAGTAATACACTCAATGGGATATCCTATCGCAAAATCAGACTCCCCTGATTTTATTTCTGCTAAAACACCATTAATATCAGTACTTCTTAAATTAATCGAAATATTAGGATACTTTTTTCGAAACAAATTAATATAAGGTGTTAAAACATTTTCCGCCAAAACTTTTCCTACTAAAATATTTATTTCCTTCGTCTTTAATATTTTACTTAAAGTAGTATTTAAACTTTCCAGAATTTTTTTACTTGATTCAAACAATAATTGCCCTTCCTTTGTCAACTCCACACCTTTTTTACTTCGTACAAGCAATTGACATTCCAACTGCTTTTCCATATTTTTTAATGTTCTACTAACAGCAGGTTGTGATACTAATAACATTGTACTAGCCTTTGTTATATTTTTTGTTTTTCCAACAACATAAAAAACTTTTAAGGAATCAATACTAAAATCAAAATTTATATCCATAAAAACATCTCCAAATATGTTTCAATATTTTATTACACTTTTTTTATAAAATCAAGAATTATCCATAATAAAATGTTATGAATATAATACTATTTATATATTTTACTTTTTTGTCCTAAACGATATAATAACTTCTATGAGCAAAGAAAAGCACTCAGGAAAGGAGAACAAACAAAATGAAAGATTTTTCCGAAGAAAAGCTTCCAATTTTTTTTAAAAATAATCAAGAATTATATTCTCTTTATAAAGAGCAATTATCAATAAAAGACAAATTTGATTTTAATGAAATTAACATAGATTCAGTAAAAACAATAGCAGGTATTGATGTTGCATATTTCAAAAGAGATGATATTGAATATGGGGTTTGCTGCATTGATGTTTTTGATATTCACACTTTTGAAATTATCGAAAAAGAAACATATATTTCAACTGTTAATTTCCCATACATTCCAGGTTATTTATCATATAGAGAATTACCATTAATTATTGGCGCCTATGAAAAATTAAAAAAAATGCCAGATATATTTATGCTGGATGGCAATGGCTATTTACATCCAAATCATATGGGAATTGCCACTATGTTCTCATTAGCAACTAATCAAAAAAGTATTGGAGTAGCAAAAACATTTTATAACTTTGCTAAAATAAATTTTGTACTAGGTAATAATTTTCTTGATACTGTTCCTATTATAATAGATAATCAATTATATGGTTATGTAATGAGAAGTAGAGAAAATTGTAAACCAATATTTATTTCTCCAGGAAATAATCTAGGATTTCAAAATTGTATTGATATTGTTAAAATATGTTTAAATAATGAAAGTAGAATTCCTATACCAACTAGAACAGCAGATTTAGATACCCATTTAGAAAGAAAAAAAGTATTAGTAAGATAAGGAGAATTAATTATGCCAGGATATTATGTGCATATAGCTGCTAGTAATCAAAAAGCTAGACAAAATAGAAGTTTCGTATATGGTGTTGAAATACCAGATTTATTAAAAACGCATTTAAAATTATATGGTCTTGAAGGTACAAAAGAAAAGTATAATTCTATTAAAACAAAAGACATGCCTGATTTCTCTTATTTTGAATCAAGAGTTCAACAACAGGAAAATAACTTAAATAATAATGGAATGCATTATGGTTATAGTAGTAATCCAAATATAATGTGCTATTGGGATTCTTTAACAAAAAATGAAAAACAAAATCCATTCTATATTGGTTATTTATGGCATTTATTAACAGATTTAATAATATATAAATATTTAAATATAGAAAACCAACTAAGTATGTTTGTTAAGCAACATGAAGGTGATGAAAACATTAAAGAATTAATGGAAATAGAAAAGAAAAAACTTCACAATGATTGGGATAAAACAAATACAAAAATCAAAAGTACTTATCCAGACGTTATATTAACACCTGAAATTATTGAATTAAATATCATCAAATTCATAAATGACAATCAAACTTATTATATCGATTGGAATATCATAAAAACAATAATTGATTATATGAGATCAATTAATCCATTAACTCAAGATATTAATAAAATTATTGATGAAATTATGTTCCTTTTACCGGAACAAAACGATTCTAATATTGTTACATTAAATAAAAAA